>NZ_BADB01000367.1:0-59103 GCF_000333415.1 Microbacterium sp. B24
CCCGGACGGCCACTCGGGACACCGAGATCCGAGGCGTCCCCATCGCCGAGGGAGACAAGGTCGGCCTGCTGTACTGCTCGGGCAACCGCGACGAGACGGTCTTCGACGACCCCGCGAGGTTCGACCTCCGCCGCGGCCGCTCGCCGCACGTCGGCTTCGGCGGAGGCGGCGTGCACTACTGCCTCGGCAACGGTGTCGCCAAGACGCAGCTGCGGGCGATCTTCAACGAGCTGCTGAACAACACCGACGGCATCGAGGTCGGCGAACCCGATTTCCTCGTCGGCAACTTCATCAACGGCGTCAAGCACTTGCCGGCGAGGGTGTCATGACCGGGCTGCGGGTGATCGTCGATCGTTCGCGGTGCAGCAGCATCGGCCTGTGCGAGTCGGTCGCGCCCGACTATTTCGAGATCGGCGACGACGCGCAGCTGATCCTGCACCGCGAGGAGGTGTCGCCGGAGGACGAGCGCGACGTCCGCGAGGCCGTCCGCTCGTGCCCCGCCGCCGCGCTCACCCTCATCGAGGACAGCGAGACATGACCCGCCGCCTCACCGTCGTCGGCGCCTCACTCGCCGGGTTGCGTGCCGTGGAGAGTGCGCGGGAGCACGGCTTCGACGGCGAGATCGTTCTCATCGGGGACGAGATGCACGCCCCGTACGACCGTCCGACCCTCTCGAAGGCGTTCCTCACGTCGGGGGAGGATCCGGTCGAGTATCGGTCTCTCGCGCAGATTCGAGAAGATCTCGGGGTGCGCCTGCTCCTCGGACGGAGGGCCACCGGGTTGGATGCCGGGGAGTCGGTGGTCCGCACCGATCAGGGCGACGTCGGGTACGACACCCTGATCGTCGCCACCGGAGCGTCCCCGCGTCGGTTGCCCTTCGGCCACGATCTGGCGGGCGTGCACACCCTGCGCACCCGCGCCGACGCCGACCTGCTGCGCTCCGCGCTCGTGCCGGGAAGCCGGCTTGTGGTCATCGGAGGCGGCTTCATCGGGTCGGAGCTGGCATCGTCGGCCCGCGAGCGGGCGGTCGACGTCACGATCGTCGAGGGCGCTCCCGTTCCCCTCGTGCGCGCCGTCGGCGCCGAGCTCGGACGCGTGTTCTCCGATCTGCACGCCCGCAACGGCGTTCCCCTGCTGTGCGATGCCGCCGTGGCGGGGGTGCGCGGCGTCGCGGGTCGCGTGTGCGCCGTCGACCTCGCTGATGGCCGCTCCCTGCCGGCCGACGTCGTGGTCGTCGGCATCGGAGCCGTCCCGGCGACGGACTGGCTGAAGGGCAGTGGCATCGCGTTGGCTCCCGACGGGGGCGTGCTGTGCGATGAGCGCCTCGCGACTTCCCTTCCGGACGTCTACGCGGCCGGCGATGTCGTGTCGTGGCCGAACGCCCCGCTCGCGGGCGGCGTGACGCCGACCACGCGGCTGGAGAACTGGACGAGCGCGTCGGACCAGGGTCGCCGGGCGGCCGTCAACGCGCTCTTCCCCGAGGATGCCGAGCCGTTCGTCACGGTGCCCTACTTCTGGAGCGACTGGTACGGATCGCGCATCCAGTTCGTCGGCACCGCCGACGCCGAGGAGGTCTCGTTCGTGTTCGGCGACCACGACAGCGATCGCTTCGCCGCCCTCTTCCGCTCCGGTGACCGACTCGTCGGTGCCGCGACGCTCAACGAGCCGCGCAAGGTCATGAAGTACCGCCGTCACATCGCGCTCGGCGGGTCGTGGATCGACGCGCTCGCCCTGATCTCGGATCCCGCCGTCTCCTCCAGCCCCGCCTCTTGAAAGGAACAACCATGTCACTCCTCCTTCCGCAGCTCGATCTCGCCTCCGTCACCATCGGCGGACGCGAGGTGACCACGGCCGACAGCTTCGAGGTCATCAACCCCGCGACGGGTGAGCCGTTCGCCGTCGCGCCGAACATCACCGCCGCGCAACTCGACGACGCGTTCGCCGCGGCGAACACCGCCCAGCTGACCTGGCGCAAGGACGAGCAGGGACGGCGCGCCGCTCTGCGCGCCGCGGCCGACGCGATCGACGCGGCGGCGCCGACCTTGGCCGGCATCCTCACGGCCGAGCAGGGCAAGCCGCTCAGCGACGCTCTCAGCGAGATCGGCACGGCGACCTACTGGCTGCGCTACTACGCCGAACTGGAGATCCCGAAGGAGATCGTCCAGGACGACGACAACGGCTACGCCGAGGTGCTGCGTCGTCCGCTCGGTGTCGTGGCAGCGATCACCCCCTGGAACTTCCCCATCGTGCTGGCGATGTGGAAGATCGCGCCGGCACTGCTCGCGGGGAACACGATGGTGATCAAGCCGTCACCGTTCACGCCGCTCACCACCCTCGCGCTGGGCGCCGTCCTGCGGGACGTGCTTCCGGCGGGCGTGCTGAACGTGGTCAGCGGCGTCGATCCGCTCGGAGCGTCGATGTCGGCGCATCCCGTTCCGCGCAAGATCTCCTTCACGGGCTCGACCGCGACCGGCAAGAGGGTCGCGGCCGCCGCGGCCGACGATCTGAAGAGGCTGACGCTGGAGCTCGGCGGGAACGATCCGGCCATCGTGCTGCCGGGAACGGATGTCGCCGCCATCGCGCCGTCGCTGTTCTGGGGGGCCTTCGGCAACAACGGACAGATCTGCCTCGCGGCCAAGCGGGTCTACGCCCACGAGAGCGTGCACGCGGAGCTCGTCGAGGCACTCGCCGAGATCGCACGCGGTGTGCGCGTCGACGAGGGCACGGTCGAGGGCGCGCAGCTCGGGCCCATCAACAACCTGCCGCAGTACAACCGTGTCTCCGAGCTGGTCGCGGACGCGCTGAGCAACGGCGCACGTGCGGCGGCGGGCGGTCGACGTATCGACCGCCCGGGCTACTTCTTCGAGCCGACGATCCTCGACCGCATCGACGACGGCATCCGCATCGTCGACGAGGAGCAGTTCGGTCCCGCGCTGCCGGTGGTGTCGTATTCGTCGGTCGAGGATGCCGTCGGTCGGGCCAACGCCAGCATGTACGCCCTGACCGCGTCGGTCTGGGGGAGCGACCTCGACGAGGCGTACGCGGTCGCCGGGAGCATCGACAGCGGTCAGGTGTCCATCAACAGCCACGGCGGCGCGGTCCTGCCGCACCTGCCCTTCGGTGGTCACAAGTGGAGCGGCATCGGCGTCGAGAACGGGCCCTGGGGTCTGTACGGCTTCACCGAACTCCAGGTCATCCAGTCGCCGCCGCGCGGCTGACCGCGACACCCGTGACCGTGCATCGAAATCCGAAGGACTGACCGGTGCCCGGCGGTGAGGGCGGCGGCGAGCGTCGGATGCCACGAGAGATCCTGACCGTGTCGTTCATCGGCTTCGTCGTCACCCTCGGCTTCGGAGTGATCGGCCCGTCGCTCCCCGCGCTCGGCATCGAGTTCGGTGCCGGCACGACATTGATGAGCCTTGCGATCAGCGGGTTCGCGGTCGCGCGCCTCGTAACGAACCTCGGCTTCACGGTGTTCCTCGGCGGCGTGCGACTGCGCACCGTCCTCTGGGTGGGGCTGATCTTCCAGGCGGGCTGCAGCGTCGTCGCCGCGGCGGCGACCGACTACACCGGGTTCATCGTCTTCCGGTCGCTGAGCGGGGCGGGCAGCGCGGCGTTCACAATCGCCTCGTCCGCGCTGCTGCTCGCCCTCGCCCCGTCGCACGCACGCGGCCGGGCGATGAGCGTGTTCGCCGGCGCCACCGCCCTGGGCACGGTGTCCGGACCCGCCGTCGGAGGTCTGTTCGCGGTCGTCGATCCCCGCCTGCCGCTGCTCGTCTACGGGGGCGCGCTGGCCGTGGCATCCCTCGCCGCGCTCGTCCTGCTCCGAAGCGCGCGTCACATCACGGCGGCGCGGGCCGTCGTGGCGCCCGAGTCGGCGTTGGCGGGCGGCGCGGCCGAGCGGGCGAGCGCGGCTGCGGGTCGCGACTGCTCGGGGCGCTCGCCGCGGACCGGCTCTTCGTCGCCGCGGTGATGTGCCAGGTCGTGGGCGGATGGGTGTTCTACGGGATGCGGACGACCACCGTGCCGCTGCAGCTCGCCGGCATCGGCTATGCCGTGGGTCTCATCGGGCTGCTGCTGTCGGCCGGGGCGGTGGCGCAGCTGATCGGCTCCGGCGCGGCCGGGGTGCTCTCCGACCACAGCGGTCGCGTGCGGCCGCTCGTCGCCGCCCTCGCGCTCGCCGCGGCGGGGCTCGCGCTCCTCGGGGCGACGGGTGACGTGACCGTCGTGCTCGTTGCCTTCGTCCTCCTGGGTCTGGCCGGCGGCGCGGTCGCCTCCGTCGGGACCGCGTTGCTCGGCGACTCTCGCTTCGGGCGGTCGGGACGGGGCGTCGGCATCTTCTGGGTCGCCAGCGACATCGCGGCGATCTTCGGGCCGCTCGTCAGCGGTCTCGTCGCGGAACACGCGGGCTTCGGCGCCGCGTACGCGGTCGCCATCGCGATCGTCCTGTTTGCCCTTGCCGTCGTCGCGCGCGCCCGACGCGCCGACGGGTGGAGTCGAAGGAGAGGAGGGCTCGAGCCGGGAGCGCCGGGGCGACCGGAGCTCGGCTGAGGTACGCAATCCCGCGCGCAGCACCGCGCGCACCACGTGAACCGCGGCCGTCCGCGCACCCCGCCCGTCGCGGAGGCGGACACCGCACAGACAAAGGAGTCATTCACATGAGTTCATCGCAGACACCTGCTCAGACCAACACCTCGGATCTCATCAGCGCGCGGATGGATCGCATCCCGCGCCTGACGCGCAGCCACATCCGGGCGCTCGTCATCCTCATCGCCCTGTTCATCTTCGACCTCATCGACATCGGCACCCTCGCCACCGTCGCGCCCGCCATCCGCGCCCAGTGGGGGCTGTCGATCGAGGCCCTCGGGGTTCTGACGTCGACGACGTTCGTCGGCATGGCGATCGGCGCGATGGTCGGAGGCCGGGTCGCTGACCGCATCGGTCGGCGTCCCACTCTCATCACGGCGGTGTTCATCTTCTCCGTCGGCTCGCTGCTCTCGGCGCTCGCCACCGGGCCCGAGTTCCTCGGCATCGCGCGGATGGTCACCGGCGTCGGGATCGGCGCGACCAGCGGCGGCATCTTCGTGATGGTCTCCGAGATGTTTCCCAAGCCCCTGCGCGGACGGATGATGGCGATGACCTACGGCATCGCGGGGCTCAGCGGCCCGGCGATGTCGTTCCTCGCCCTGCTGGTGATGCCGACGGGCAACTGGCACATCATCTTCCTGGTGGGATCGGGCGGTTTCGTGTTCGCCCTGCTCGCGCTGAAGTTCCTGCCCGAGTCGCCGCGGTGGCTCGCCTCACGCGGTCAGGGCGAGCGGGCCGACGCGCAGATGCGCGTCTTCGAGGCCGAGTACGAGAGCCGGCACGGCGCGCTTCCGGAGCCGGTGGTAATGGATGCGCAGCCTGCCACCCGCGGCGCGTTCTCGGACCTGTTCCGGCGTTCGGTCGTCGGCAGCACCATCGTCGCGAGCTTCCTGTTCCTCATGGCGACGGTGCTCAACTACGGACTCATCGCCTGGTTCCCGGTCGTTCTGATCGAGCGAGGCTATCCCACGCAGGAGGCGTACTCATTCCTCTTCGTGATGTCGTTCGCGACGGTGCTCGGTGCGCTGCTGTCGAGCACGATCATCGACCGGTTCGAGCGGAAGCGGGTGATCACGATCGCCGCCATGGTGCTGGCGGTCTGCTACCTGGTCATCGGTTTCGTCGACAGCGTCCCGGTGCTGTTGACGGTCGGGTTCGCGGCGAGCTTCATCCACAACGGCATCACGACGACGGTCTTCGCCTACATGCCGGAGATCTTCCCCGTCGCGATCCGTGGTCAGGGCACGGGCTTCGCGAACGGCATCGGCCGTCTCGGCGGCATCGTGAACTCGCTGCTCATCGGCGTCATCATCGCCGCCTTCGCCACGGAGGGCCTGTTCGTCTACCTCGCCGCGATCTGCATCGCGATGTCGATCGGCGCGGTCTTCGGGCCGCGGATGGGCATTCGCGAGGCGCGCCGCGCCCTCCTGCGCGAGCGGGCGGACGAAGCCGCGGCGGCTCCCGTCGGGGCCGTCACACCCGTCCGGGCGGAGTGATCTTTTCTCGGCATCCCCTCCGCGCGCGGGCTCGAGACCCGATCCGGGCCCGCGCGCGGTTCCACCCACCACATCGATCGCACCATCCCGGAACACGAAACCCCGCCACGAGATCCCGCCAGACGAAGGAGCACGACCCGTGAACGAGAACGACCTGCTGTACCGACCGGGCCTCTTGGCGGACCAGCGCATTCTGGTGACCGGCGGCGGAACCGGGCTCGGGCTCGTCATGGCCGAGGCCTTCCTCCTGCTCGGCGCCGACGTGGTCATCTGCGGACGCCGCCGCGCGGTGCTCGAGGCCGCCGCGGACGACCTCCGCCATCGCCACGGCTGCGCCATCACCGCCGTGGCGTGCGACATCCGCTCGCCTGAGGAGATCGACGCGATGCTCGACACGATCTGGGCCGACGGACCGCTGTCGGCTCTCGTCAACAACGCGGCCGGCAACTTCCTCAGCCGGACGGAGGACCTCACCCCCGGCGGGTTCGATGCGATCTCGCGCATCGTCTTGCGCGGCGGCTTCCTCGTCACTGCGGCGTGCGGGCGACGGTGGCTGCGCGACGGTCTCGCCGCCTCGGTCGTGTCGATCTTGGCATCGTGGATCGACGGAGCGGCGCCCTACACCGTGCCGTCGGCGATGTCGAAGGCCGGGATCGAGATGATGACGCGCTCGCTCGCCGTCGAATGGGCGCCGCGCGGCATCCGGCTCAACGCCATCGCGCCGGGCGCGTTTCCGACCGAGGGCGTGCAGGCGCATCTGCGATCGGGCGAGCCGGCCCTCGAGGAAGGCGGCGCGAACTCCGGCAACCCGATGGGGCGCAACGGGCGTATGACCGAGCTGGCGAACCTTGCCGCGTTCCTCGTGAGCCCGGGGGTCGACTACCTCACCGGCCAGACCATCGCGATCGACGGGGGTGATCACCTCGTGCGGATGCCGGGACTGAGCGAGCGTGCCTCGTGGTCGGACGAGCAGTGGCGCGCGGAGCGCGAGAGCGTGCGCGCGTACGACCGCACCCACCGCACCCACCGCACCCACCGCGACCAGCCCTAGGCCGCGCCGCCGCGCCCACACGCGAGAAACCATATCCGCAGCGAGAAACCACGGCGCCGACGGTTTCTCGGAATGGATGTGGTTTCTCGGCCGCGGCGCCGCGGGCGCTCGGCCGCGCCCGCTCGGCCGCGGGGCCGCGGGGTCGTCGCCGTCAGTCGGTCTCGCCGTGGGGCGCGCGGTGCCCCTCGCTGAAGCTCAGGTTGCGACCGAACGCCTTGCCGATCACGAGCGCGATGCCGACGATCACGAGCCCGACGCACAGTCCCGCGACGGCGGACACGGCCGTGTCGCCGATCCACACGACGACCGGGCCGAGCGGTTCGAGCGCGTGCTCGACGGCGTGCAGGAGCTCGACCGGGGCATGCCAGCCGACCTCGCCGAGGTTGGCGAGCACGAGATGGCCGCCCACCCACAGCATCGCGACGGTGCCGACGATCGAGATGACGCGGAAGACCGCGGGCATCGACCGCACGATGCGGGTGCCGGTGTGGCGCACGCGTACCGAACCGCTCTTCGCCATCTTCAGGCCGATGTCATCGATCTTCACGAGCAGTGCGACGGCGCCGTAGACCAGCGCCGTCATGGCGAGTGCGATGACCGCGAGCACGGCGAGCCGCAGCCAGAAGTCGAGATCGGGATCGACGTTCGACAGGCCGATCAGCATGATCTCGGTCGACAGGATCAGGTCGGTGCGGATCGCGCCCATCACGAGGCGCTTCTCGTCACGCCCTCCCTCGTCGTCGTGACCGCCGTGGTGGAAGCCGAACCACTCCAGCACCTTCTCGGCGCCCTCGAAGCAGAGGTATCCGCCGCCGACGATGAGCAGCCACGGCAGCACCCACGGTGCGAACGCGGTCAGCAGCATCGCGATGGGGATGATGATGAGGAACTTGTTCGCGAGCGACCCGAGGGCGATGCGACCCACGACCGGAAGTTCCCGCGCGGGCGAGAGCCCCTGCACATACTGCGGGGTGACGGCCGCATCGTCGATTACGACGCCTGCGGACTTGGCCGACGCCTTCAGCGCCGCGCTGAGGATGTCATCGACGACGGCGAGCAGACCTACGGACATGCCTGCAACAGTACCGGCCGCGCCGAATGCGACCGACGGATGCCGGGCCTTGCGCTTCTCGAATCGATTCGATAGCCTGGAATCCGGCGCTCCCGTGAGGAGCGCCTTTCGCCGTTTCCGCCCCCGTCTCGAACCCGGCCGTATGTCACGTTCTCTCACCACCGGTAGCCCCTGGCGCGTCATCCTCGCCTTCGCGGTGCCCCTGCTCATCGGCAACGTCGTGCAGCAGCTGTATCAGTTCGCCGACGCGATCGTCGTCGGGCGCCATCTCGGCGTCGATGCGCTCGCCGCGGTCGGCGCGACCGGCAGTCTGCTGTTCCTGCTGCTCGGGTTCGCCTGGGGCCTGACGAGCGGATTCGCGATCCCCACGGCGCAGGCCTTCGGCGCCCGCGACGTCACAGCGGTGCGCCGCTCGGTGGCGGCGGGCACGATTCTCACCGCGATCACGACGATCGTCCTCACCGTGGGCGCGCCGCTGCTGGCCGGACCCGCCCTGCACCTGCTGCAGACGCCTCCGGAGCTGATGGACGAGGCGACGGTGTTCGCCCAGGTCAGCTTCCTCGGTGCCGGTGCCATCATGGGCTTCAACTACCTCTCCGCGATCATCCGGGCGATCGGCGACTCGCGCACGCCGCTGGTGTTCCTCACGATCGCCTGCGGACTCAACGTGGTGCTCGTCATCGTCATGGTCGGGCCGTTCGGTCTGGGCGTGGCCGGCGCAGCGCTGGCGACCGTCGTCTCGCAGGCGCTGTCGGTGATCCTCTGCCTCGTCTACGTCCGCCGTCGGCTGCCCGTCCTCCACGTGCAGCGCGCCGACTGGCGCATCACGCGAGCCGATCTCGTCGAGCACCTGCGACTCGGCCTGCCCATGGGGTTCCAGGCGTCGATCATCGCCATCGGCACCCTGACGGTGCAGGTCGCGCTGAACACCCTGGGTGCCGATGCGGTCGCCGCCTACACGACGGCTTCCCGCGTGGACGGCCTGGCCGTGGCGCTCCTGCAGTCTCTCGGGCTCGCGGCATCCATGTACGCCGCCCAGAACCTGGGGGCGCGCCGCCCGGATCGCATCCGTCGCGGCGTCGGGCAGGCGATCTGGATGGCGCTGATCGCCGCTGTCGTGCTCGGCGCACTGCTCATCACGTTCGGCGCGCCGCTCGTGCGCCTGTTCGTCGGCGACGGCAGCGACACCGTCGTGCGGTTGGCCGCGCTCATGCTGCTCATCAACGGCGCGAGCTACACGGCGCTGGGCGTGCTGTTCATCCTGCGCGGCACGCTGCAGGGGCTCGGCAGCACCGTTGTCCCGACGGTGACCGGGCTCGTCGAGCTGGCGATGCGCGTGGGCGCGGCGGTCGTGCTCGGCCACATCTTCGGGTTCGTCGGCGTCGTCTGGAGCAACCCGCTGGCCTGGGTCGGCGCCAGCGTCATCCTCATCCCCGCGTACCTGCGCGCCCACCGGGCGCTGGAGCGCATGCCGGTCGACCCCGCCGAACCGACCCTCACCACCCCGATCGCCGTCATCGGCCCCACCGACGGGTCGATGGTCGTGGATGCCGTGGTCACGCAGCCCATCCCGCTTCCGCAGCAGCCGGCCGCCGACCTCGTTGCGGGCCGCGTGCGACGGTGGAAGGGTGGGATGCGAGCGAAGCGGAGGACGCGATGAAAGCTGTTCTGGGTGATGTCACGGTGGCCGAAGCCGACCGCGATGACCTGATCTCCATCGAAGGAAACTGGTACTTCCCGCCGTCGAGCGTGAACTGGGACCTGCTGCAGGAGAGCCCCACGCCCTACACCTGCCCGTGGAAGGGCGAGTGCCAGTACTACTCCGTGCGCTCCGGCGACGAGCTGCTGGCCGATCGCGCCTGGTCGTACCCGACGCCGTACGAGAGCGGCATCGCCCGCGTCGGCAAGGACTTCTCGGGCTATGTCGCGTTCTGGAAAGAGGTCCGCGTCGAGGAGTGACCGGCCGCGGCGACCGGGGCCGCCGAATCGACGGCAGGATAGACACCGTGACCGCGCCGCTTCAGAACCTCACGCAGATGCCCGACCCGCAGTACCTGATGGTCGGCGACGGCTACCGCATCGCGACGTACTCGTGGGGTGACGAGGACGCACCCACCGTCGTCGTCGTGCACGGGTTCGCCTCGAGCACGAAGGACAACTGGGTCGCGACGGGGTGGGTGCGCGACCTCACCGCCGCCGGCTATCGGGTGCTCGCGCTCGACCAGCGCGGCCATGGCGCCAGCGACAAGCCGCACGAGCCCCGCGCGTACGACATCCGCCAGCTCGCCGGCGACGTCGAGACAATGCTCGACACCTACCTCGTCGACGAGGCGTTCTACGTCGGCTACTCGCTCGGCGCCCGCGTGGGATGGGAGGTCGTGCAGGACATCGCCCCGCGCATCCCGCGGGCCGTGCTCGGCGGGGTTCCCGACGGCATCCCGCTGGCGCGGCTCGACCTCGACCAGGTGCGCGCGCTCATCGCCGACGGCACGCCGGTCACCGATCGCGTCACGCAGAACTACATCGCCCTCACCGAGCGCGTGCCCGGCAACGACCTGCGGGCGCTCCTCGCGATCGCCGAGGGCATGCGGTCATCGAAGACCGTCGACCCCGACCCTGCCCATGCACCGCAGCAGCCGGTGATGTTCGCGACGGGATCGCTGGACGGCATCATCGAAGGCTCGAAGACGCTTGCGGCCGCGTGCCCGCAGGGACGCTTCGTCGAGATCCCCGACCGGCACCATTTCAACGCGCCCGGCTCCCGCGTCTTCCGCGGCGCCGCGCTCGAGTTCCTGGGCTCCTGACCCCTCCCTCTCCCTCTCCTTCTCGCCGAGCCGCGACGCTTTTCGCGAGCCGCTACGCCAGATCCTGGCGGCTGGCGCAGATCGTGGCGGTTCGGCAGCCGCCCCAGGCAAGGGGTGGGGGCGGGCGTCAAGCCTTCGCGATGGCGTCTTCCAGGGCGACCCAGGCGAGCATCGC
Source organism: Microbacterium sp. B24 (assembly GCF_000333415.1). Taxonomy (NCBI): domain Bacteria; kingdom Bacillati; phylum Actinomycetota; class Actinomycetes; order Micrococcales; family Microbacteriaceae; genus Microbacterium; species Microbacterium sp. B24. The sequence goes on from NZ_BADB01000367.1 coordinate 11,186, forward strand.
GCACTTCACGCGTGCCGAGAACTTCGACACCCCCGACAGGGCCGCGGCGTCGCCGTAGACCTCCTCGTCGAGCTCGAGCGTCCCGCGCGAGCGCAGCGCCTCACGGAACCCCTCGATCAGCTGCAGGGCCTCGGCCCGGCTGAGCCCTTCCTCGGCGACGAGGTCGGCGAGCATGGATGCCGAGGCCTGCGAAATCGAGCAGCCCCGACCCTCCCACCGCACGTCGGCGATGGTCTCGCCGTCGACGCGGGCGCGCAGCGTGATCTCGTCGCCGCAGACGGGGTTCTTCTGGTGCGAGGTGCCGATCGTGCCGACCGTGGCGGGGGCGTCGCCCTCGTCGGTGAGGCCGAAGTGCTGCGGGTGCTTGGAGTGATCGAGGATCAGCTCACGGTAGAGGGCGTCGAGATCGCTCATGTCAGACTCCGAAGTAAGGGCGGATGCCGGCGACGGCCTCGATGAGACGGTCGACGTCGTCGGTGGTGTTGTAGAGGGCGGCGCTCGCGCGAACGCTGGCCGTGACGCCGTAGCGCGAGTGCAGGGGCGCGGCGCAATGGTGGCCGACGCGGACGGCGATGCCCAGCGCGTCGAGGTACTGGCCGGCATCATGGGCGTGCACGCCGTCGACGTCGAAGGCCCACAGCCCGACCCGCTCGACCCCGGCGGCGTCGCCGAGCAGGCGGATGCCGGGGATCTCCGCGAGGCCCGCGTGCATGCGCTGAGCGAGCATGCCCTCGTGGGCATGGATGCGATCGAGGCCGATGTCGTCGAGGTAGCGCACGGCGGCGGCCAGCCCGATCGCCGGTCCCACGGGCTGCGTTCCGGCCTCGAAGCGCTGCGGCGGAGGCAGGTACTCGGCGCGATCGAGCGTCACGGTCGTGATCATCGAGCCGCCCGTGAGGAACGGCGGCAGCGCCTCGAGCACCGGTGTGCGTCCGTACAGTCCGCCGACACCGTACGGGCCGAGCATCTTGTGTCCGCTGAAGACCGCGAGGTCGACGCCGAGAGCGGGCAGATCGAGCGGCAGGTGCGGCGCTGACTGGCAGGCATCCATCACCGTGATCGCGCCCACGCCCTGAGCGAGCGCGATGAGCTCGGCGACGGGGTTCACGATGCCGAGGACGTTCGAGACGTGCGTGAAGGCGACGACGCGGGTGCGCGCCGTGATGAGGGACGCGGCGGAATCCATATCGAGCGTGCCGTCGTCGTGGGCGGGGATGTGTCGCAGCACGGCGCCCGTGCGAGCGGCCAGCTCCTGCCACGGGATGAGGTTGGCATGATGCTCGATCGCCGTCGTGACGATCTCGTCGCCCGGCCGCACCAGCCCCGCATTCCCGATCGAGTATGCGACGAGGTTCAGGCCCATCGTGGCGCCGCTGGTCCAGACGAGCTGCTCAGGCCGTGCGCCGACGAATCCCGCCACGGTGGCTCGGGCGTCCTCGAACAGCTCGGTTGCCTCGGCGGCCAGCGTGTGCGCCCCACGGTGCACCGCGGCGTTCGCGTGCGTGAGGAAGTCGCGCTCGGCGTCGAGCACCGCGAGCGGCTTCTGACTGGTGGCCGCGGAGTCGAGATAGGCGAGGGGGTGACCGTTGACCTGCTCGGCCAGGATCGGGAAGTCCGCCTTGATCGCGGAGGCGTCGAGGGTCGCCGCAGGCGCGGCGGAAGCGGGGGACGCGGTCGCGGAAGTCACCCCTCTAGGCTACGCCCCGGCATCCCACCCGGCTCCGGCGCGACGGACCCGCCTCGGATGCCGTCAACTCTCGTCTTCGGTGTGCGCGACCAGTCCGTAGCTCGGCAGCCGGCCGTCACGACGGTCATCGCCGAGGAGCGGGCGGGAGCGGCGGCCGTAGATCAGCTCCGACGAGTCGAGCAGCCACGGCACCAGCGTGATCTGCACACCGTGCACGAGCATGAGCTGCTGTGCGATGCGGCGCGCCCGTCGGTTGTGCAGGAACGTCTCCCACCAGTGACCGACGATGTACTGCGGCATGTAAACCGTGACGACGGCGCTGCCGTGCTTCTCGCGGTACTTCGTGATGAACTGGGCGATCGGAGCCGCGTAGTGCCGGTAGGGCGATTCGATCACCACGAGCGGAACCGGCATGTTGTGGAACTTCCAGTCCTCCTGCACGTCGCGGGCTTCTTCCGCCGTGACCGCGACGTGTACCGCCAACGTCTTGTCGTGCCTGCCCGACAGGGCGTAGTCGATCGCCTTCGCCGTCGGCTTCTGCAGCGTGCCCACCAGCACGAGCGCCACATCTCCGGTCGAGCCGTAGTGCACGTCGTCGTCCATGGCGATCTCGTGCGAGACGTCGCGGTAGTAGCGGTGCACCCCGATCATGAGGAACGACAGCAGCGGGATCGCGATGAAGACGAGGTAGGCGCCGTGGGTGAACTTCGTGATCGTCACGATCACGAGGACGACGATCGTGAACGTCGCCCCGAGCGCATTGATGAACAGGCCCGAGATCGCCTCTCGCCGCGCCTTCGCCGCCTTCGGGGAGAGCAGGCGCAGCTCGCGCCGCCAGTGCTTGACCATGCCGAGCTGGCCGAGTGAGAACGAGACGAAGACGCCGATGATGTACAGCTGGATCAGCGTGGTCAGCTTCGCCTGGAAGATCACGAGCACCAGCACCGCGGCCAGGCCCAGGATGATCATGCCGTTCGAGTAGACGAGACGGTCACCGCGCGTGTTCAGGGCCTTCGGCGCATAGCCGTCGCGTGCGAGCACCGAGCCCAGCAGCGGGAAGCCGTTGAAAGCCGTGTTGGCGGCCAGCAGCAGGACGGCGGCGGTTGCGGCCTGCACCACGAAGAAGAGGATGCTGCCGTTGCCGAACGTCGCAGCGGCCACCTGTGCCATGAGGCTCGGCTGCACGAGCGCCTCGCAGTTGAAGCCGATCAGCCGGCACGGATCCTCCGAGTAGTGCACACCGGCCACGAGAGCGAGCACCGTGAGGCCCGCGAACATCGTGATGGCGATCGAACCCATCAGAACGAGCGTCGTCTGGGCGTTTCGGATCTTCGGCTGGCGGAACGCCGGAACACCGTTGGAGACGGCCTCCACGCCGGTCAGGGCGGAACAGCCGCTGGAGAACGCGCGCAGGATCAGCAGGATGAGAGCGGCCTGGCTGAGGTCCTCTGCCTGCACGGCGAACTGGGCGCTCTCGGCGATCGGCGCATCGCCCAGCATCCATCGGACGAGGCCCGTACCGATCATGAGCATGACCGAACCGATGAACAGGTAGGTCGGAATCGCGAAGGCCGTCGAGGCTTCGCGGACGCCGCGGAGGTTGACCAGGATGATGAGCACGACGAAGCCGACCGCGAGCTCGACGCGCCAGGGGTCGAGGTTCGGCAGGGCCGAGATGATGTTGTCCACGCCCGAGGCGACCGACACGGCCACCGTCAGGATGTAGTCCACCAGCAGGGCCGCCGCGACCACGACGCCGGCTTTCTCGCCCAGGTTCGTGCGGGCGACCTCGTAGTCGCCGCCGCCCGAGGGGTAGGCCTTGATCAGCTGGCGGTAGCTGAGCACCACCACGATGAGCAGGGCGACGACCGCCGCCGCGACCCAGGGGCTGAGCGCCAGAAAGGCCGTGCCGCCGATCAGGAGGATCATCAGCAGCTCCTGCGGGGCATAGGCCACCGAGGAGAGGGCGTCGGAGGCGAAGATCGGCAGCGCCATCTTCTTGGGCAGCAGCTGTCCTTCGAGCTCCTCGCTCGTGAGGGGCTCGCCGATGAGGATGCGCTTGGCGATCGGCGTCTCTTCGCCGGGGCCGCGACTGTCGTCTGTCACGGCGGGCGACATTACGCGGTCGCGTGTCGCCGCGCAATCCCGGCGAGCGTGAGAATGACGCCGCGAGGCTGCAAGGATCGACGCATGGGGAATGAGCTCTACTCGGGGGTCGTCGCGCTGGGCATCGGATTCGTCGTGGGAATCGTGCTGTTCGTGCCGTTCGTGGCGATCAGCTATCGGCGCCGCGGCCGGCTCACCGTCGGGCGATTTCTGCTGTGGGCCGCCGCGCTGGTCTACTTCTGGGCCATCTGGACGTACACGCTGCTTCCCCTGCCCGACGCCGAGAATTACGCCTGCGCGGGCGTGAATCTGAACATCTGGGCCTTCATCGACGACCTTCGCGGCGCCCGCAGCCTCACCGACTTCGCCGTCCTGCAACTGGCGCTGAACGTGCTGCTGTTCATGCCGCTCGGGTTCTTCCTGCGGGTGCTCGGAGGTCGCGGCATCGTCGTCGCGTTCGCGACCGGTCTGCTGGTGTCGCTGACGATCGAGACCACCCAGCTCACCGGGGTGTGGGGACTGTACCCGTGCGCGTACCGCGTCTTCGACGTCGACGACATGCTCACGAACACGGTCGGGGCGGTGCTCGGCTCGCTCGTCGCGCTGATCGTCCCCCGACGGTGGTGGGTGCGTCGATCGACGGATGCCGGGAGCCGCCCGCATCCGGTCACGCGCGGACGCCGGCTGCTCGCCATGTTCTGCGATCTGCTCGGCGTCGTGCTCGTCGGGTACGGTTCGGCCGTCGCCGTGCAGGTGTTCCTCGAGTACGTCGTTCGCGACCATGCCGCCGTCCTCGACGGTGCCGCGGGTCGCTTCGCGCTCACGGTGACGCCGATCGCGATCTGGGCCGTCGTCGTCCTCGCCACCGGCCGCACGCCGGGAGACCTGGCCGTCGAACTGCGCTACCGCGGCGGCCGGCTGCCGGCTCCCGTGGCGCGGCCGCTGCGATTCCTTGCCGGCATCGGGGGCTATCTGCTGCTGGATCTCGTGCCGGAGCCGTGGACGTTCGTGCAGTTCCTCTTCGCCGCGGCATCCGTCGTGCTCGTGTTCACCACGCGCGGCGGCCGCGGACTGCCCGGCCTGGTGACCGGTCAGTGGCTCGTCGATGCGAGGGAGTCGGCTGCCGTGGTGGGGGAAGGCAGGACGGCGTTCACAACTCCGGAGAAGTCGTCCCGCAACGGGTGAACGGCCTGGCGTCGGCTGCGGGCGGCGTCGAATCTCCGGAGTTGTGAACAGAGCGGAAGGGCGCCCGTCCGATCCGCGGCTGCGACTTACTGCGGAGCGTAGAAGTACAGGATCGTCCCGACCGGCCCGTCGGCCCCGTCGGTGTCGGCGAACACGCTGTAGGAGGGCGTGCCGTTCTTGAACGACGAACGCTGTGGGTCGAAGGCGAAGCGGATGCTGCCCGAGGGGCGCGGCGTCTCGCTCGCGGGAGCGGGTGTGAGGGCCCGCACCTCGGCCGCGCTCATCCCGATCTTCAGGCCGAACTCCGCCGTGACCGGAACTCCGCCCACCTCGTTCGCGGTGAACAGCGCGTACGCGGGCTGCGAGAAGTCGGCCCGGGTCAGCGTCGCGGTCGGGACCATCTCGAACAACGAGAATCCGTTCCACGCGTACACGGTGTAATCCGGCAGCGTCGAGCCGTTGCCGGCCTGCGTGCGCTGCGTCGGCGGCGCCCCGAAGGCCGCGGTGAGGGCCGCGACGGCGGCGGTCGGCTCGTCGGCCCACCGGTAGGTGAAGGGCTGGCCGGAGGCGCTCGTGAGTGTGAAGCCGGTGGCTGAGAACGCCACCCCCGTGGCGGCGGCGGTCGTCGTGGGGCTCGGCGTCGAAGAGGGGGTGGATGCCGGCACCGACGCGTCATCCGTCGACACCGACGGCGCCGAGGGCGCCGGTTGCGCCGAATCGGACGGGCGGGTCAGCGCGAAGCCGACCACGGCGACGACCGCCACCGCCAGCACGGCGGCGACGATTCCGAGGATCAGCGTCATGCGCGAGCCGCCTCCGCCTCCCGGGGTGCGGGGTTCGCGCGGTGGCTTCGGCTGCCGGGGTTCGCGGGGAGGCTTCGGTTCGCGGGCGGGCCGGGGCTCGCGCGGCGCGCGCTGCTCGCGCCCCTCGCGCCCCGCCGCGCGTTCCGGCTCGTCGGGCTGCGGACCGAACAGATCCTCGAGGCTCATCCCAGGAACTCCCGCGCGGCGACGACGAGCGCGTCCACGCCCCGCTCGATCGTGGGGTGCAGGATCGGAGCGAAGAACGGCGAGTGGTTGGTGGGGATGTCCTCGTTGACGGTGCCGCGCGCGACGGCATCCGCGAACTGCTGCGGGTCGAGGCCACCCCAGAACCAGTAGACGAGCGGCACGCCGGCTTCGCGCGCGAACCACGAGACGTCCTCGCTGCCGGTGAACATGCCGGGGTCGACGACCGTCCCCTCGCCGAAGGCGCGGTCCCACGCGGCGCTGAGGCGCGCGGTGGCGTCGTGGTCGTTGATCGTCGGCGGTAGGGAGTGGTCGGTCGTGATGACCGGCTCCTGCTCCGCTCCGGATGCCGCGGCCTCCGCCCGCACGATGCGCTCCACGCGCGCCAGCACATCGGCGCGCGCCTCGTCGTCGGGGTAGCGCAGGCTCAACTCGAGCTTCGCCTCGGCGGGGATGATGTTGTTCTTCAGTCCCGCGTGGATCGAGCCGACGGTGACGACGGCCATCTCCCGCGGGTCGATCTCGCGCGACACGATGGTCTGCAGGCGCATGACCGTGGCCGCGGCCATGACGACGGGGTCGATCGTGGCGTGCGGGCGCGAGCCGTGGCCGCCGCGGCCGAGCAGGCGCACGGTGAGTCCGTCCGAGGCCGCCATCTGCGTTCCGGGGCGCACGCCGATCGTGCCGGCGGGAAGCGGCGTCAGGTGCTGGCCGAGCACGATGTCGGGCTTCGGGAACCGGTCGAGCACGCCGTCGGCGATCATCGCCTGCGCGCCGGCGCCGTACTCCTCCGCGGGCTGGAAGACGGCGACGACGGTTCCCGACCACTCGTCGCGGGTCGCTGCGAGCCGCTCGAGCGCGCCGAGCAGGGCCGTCACGTGCATGTCGTGGCCGCACGCGTGCATCACGGGCACGTCGGTGCCGGCCGGGTCGATGCCGCGGGCGGTGCTGGCGTAGGCGAGGCCGGTCTGCTCGGCCACCGGAAGGCCGTCCATGTCGGCCCGCAGCCACACCACCGGGCCGTCGCCGGCGGCGGTGCCGGTGATGCTCGTGGCGACGCCGGTCGTGCCGAGGCCTTCGACGTAGTCGAGTCCGAGAGCGGCGAGCTCACGGGTGATCACGCCCGCCGTGCGGGTCTCCTGGAACGACAGTTCCGGGTGGCGGTGCAGGTCGATGTAGAGGGCTTCGAGGTCGATGCTCATGCCATCGAGAGTACGCGGGACTACGCCGGCGGTTGCGGGGAGCCGCCGCGAAGGTGGGCGGATGCCGCGCGCGCCAGCTCTCCCAGCACGAGCTCGCCCGAGTCCGCGTCGTAGTCGAACAGTTCGCCGTAGCGCCCCCACTGGATGGCGATGTCCAGCTGACGGCGGGCCTCCGAATCCGTGAAACCCCGTCGCAGCAGATCGAGGAAGAAGTCGTCGCGCAGCGCCCCGTCGTCGCTGTTCTCCAGCGCCGCGACCACGGTGTGCACGAGCGGCGCGTGCTGCAGGCACAGGCGCGCGAACAGTTCCTTGGAGGCGTCGATGTCGGCGGTGACCCACGCACGGCCCTCATCGGTCAGAAACGCCTGAGCGCCCTCCACGTCGAGCAGCCGCAGCATGCTCGCGGCATCCACGAGCGGCAGCAGATCGTCGACCTCGAACGACAGCTCGTCGGCGAGGTCGGGCAGGTCGGTCTGCCCGTTGTGGGCGTGGACGATCTCGATCAGACCCGCGAGCCCGCCGACCGACGCGGCCGGCAGCGGCCAGGTCGCGGGCGTGCGCGCCGCCACCGCGTTCGTCGCCGTGGCATCCGCGCCGCCGTCGCCGGTGAGCAGGGCGTACAGGCGTGCGACCGTCTCGTCGAATGCGGGGCTGCGTCGATCGCGCGGACGCGGCATCGACACGGCGACCTCGCCGACGAGGTGACCGGGGTTCGAGCCGAGCACGATGACGCGGTCGGCCATGAGCACGGCCTCCTCGATGTTGTGGGTGACGATGCACACTGTCCGCGTCGGGAAGTCGGGCTGCGACCAGAGCGAGATGACCTCGCTGCGCAGGTTCTCAGCCGTCAGCACGTCCAGCGCCGAGAATGGCTCGTCCATCAGCAGCACGTCCGGGCGCAGCACGAGCGCCCGTGCGAAGCCGACGCGCTGGCGCATGCCGCCGGAGAGCTCTCGCGGATACGCCGACTCGAAGCCGTCGAGACCGATCACGTCGATCGCCTCGAGCGCGCGGGCGCGGCGCTCGTCGCGGCCGACGCCGCGGGCCTGCAGGCCCAGCTCGACGTTGTCGAGCACGGTCAGCCACGGCATGAGCGCGAACGACTGGAACACCATGCCGACGGCGGGGTTCGCACCGCGCAGGCGCTCGCCGCGGCAGCGGACCTCGCCGGCGGTGGGCGCGTTGAGCCCGGCGATCATGCGCAGCAGGGTCGACTTGCCCGAGCCGGACTTGCCGAGGAGGGCGACGACCTCGCCCTCGTGGAGGGTGAGGGTGACCTCGTCGAGCACGGTGAAGTCGGCGGCGCCGCGTCCGACGGGGTAGGTCTTGGTGACGCGGTCCAGTTCGATGATCGGACCGGTGCCGGTCTGTGCGGCGGTGGTCCGGGTGAGCGTGCGTGCCATGGCGGCACCTCCGTGAAGGATCGTGGTTTCGTTCGGGTGTGGGTGCGGCGGCGGATGCCGCGGGTCAGGCGAGCTGGAAGCGGGTCTGGGCGAGGCGGTACAGCGGACGCCACAGCGCGCGGTTGAGGGCGACGACGAAGACGCTCATGACGATGACGCCGACGTAGGTACGGGCCGTGTCGCCGGTGGCGGTCGCCTGGGCGATGTACGAGCCGAGGCCCGTCGCCGTCAGCGTCGTGCTGCCGTAGGTCACGACTTCGGCGACGATCGAGGCGTTCCAGGCCCCGCCGGCCGCCGCGATCCCGCCGGTGACCCACGCGGAGAACACCGCCGGGAGGATCACGGTGCGCCAGCGCAGCCACCGGCTGAGCCCGAGGTGGGTGGAGGCCTCACGCAGATCGCCCGGAATCGCTGAGGCGCCGGCGATGACGTTGAACAGGATGTACCACTGCGCGCCCAGCGACATGAGGAAGATGCCGCCGACGTCCAGCGAGATGCCCGTCTGGATCAGCAGGAGCGTGACGAACGGGAACAGGAAGTTTGCCGGGAAGCTCGCGAGCACCTGCACGATGGGCTGCGCGAACCGCGTGACGCGGGGGTTCATCCCGATCCAGACGCCGACGGGCACCCAGACGAGGGTTCCGACGATGACGAGCACGAGCACGCGTGCGAACGTGATGAGTCCGAGGCCCGCGGCGACGGCGAACTCGTCGAGCCCGATCGAGGACGAGATCGAGCGCAGCATCACCACGCCGCCCCAGACGACGAGCACCGTGACCGCGACGCCGAAGACCACGTCGCCGATCCGGCGCCGCCCCCGGTCGACGCTCAACGGCACGTCGGCGACGCCGAACACCCGCATCGCGCGGTCGATCCCCTCGCGCAGCGGCCGCAGGGCGCGACCGAGCAGTCCGGGAAGCCCCGAGTGACGCAGGACATCGAGCACGACCGAGCGCGGGGCGGATGCCGGGGCCGTGTCGCCCACGCGGAAACGCTCGGCCCACGCGGTCAGCGGGCTCCAGAACAGGGTGTTCACGCCCACGACCATGATGACCATCGTGACGATCGCCGCGAGCAGCGCCGGGATGTTCTCGTCCGCGGTCGCCGACGCCACGAAGGATCCGATGCCCGGCAGCGCGTAGGTGTGGTTGTTGACCGAGATGACTTCGCTCGCCACGAGGAAGAACCACGCTCCGCCGAAGCTCATCATGCCGTTCCAGACGAGCGGGATCATGCCGCTCGGCACGTCGAGCTTCCAGAACCGTTGCCAGCGGCTCAGTCGCAGGAGGCGGGCCGCTTCGTCGAGCTCACGCGGCTGGCTCGTGAGCGCGCCGTAGAACGCGAAGGTCATGTTCCAGGCCTGGCTCGTGAAGATCGCGAACACCGACGCGCACTCGACGCCGAGTTCGGAGTTCGGGAACAGCACGAGCCACACCGAGAGCGTGACCGAGAGGAACGCGAGCACCGGCACGGACTGCAGGATGTCGAGGATCGGGATGAGCACCTTCTCGGCCCGACGCGAACGTGCCGCGGCCGTCGCGTAGACGAAGGTGAAGACGAGCGACAGCGCCAGGCCCACGAACATGCGCAGCAGCGAGCGTGCCGCGTCGTAGGGAAGGTTCGTGAGGTCGGTCGACACACCAGCGACGTCGCGGTTCGGGTCGAACGGCACCAGGACGCCGTGTGACAGGTCGACGACGGCCCACAGCAGGGCGGCGAAGGCGACGAGCACCACCGCGTCGGCGGCGAGGCGGGTGCGGGCAGGGGCGGTGACGGCGGAGGCCGCACCGGCGAAGGGACGCAGGATCGACATGGGGGTTCTCCGGGTCGGGCGCGCGGCAGTGCCTGCCGAGGACCGGAACGGGTCAGTCGGAGATCACGCGGATGCCGCGAGCGCGGGGTGACGACGATGGCGATGGTCGGAATCAGAACTCATGGCCGTCTCACCTCCTCGACTCGGGACGGCGGCCCCCTGTCGGAAGGCCTCGGGTAGCATATGTCTCATTCAATCACTTGCGCAAATGAACGAAAGGTATCCGATGCTCCCGTCGTCATCGACGCCCGAGAACGGACCCAGCGAAGACCAGCTGGCGGCGGCATCCGCCACCTTCGACCTGCTGTCGGTGCCCGGGCGGCTGCACCTGGTGTGGTTGCTGTCCCGTGACGAGACCGACGTCACCGCCCTCGCTGCGCGGACGGGCGCGCAGATTGCGGCGACCAGTCAGCAGCTCGCGAAACTCCGTGCGGCCGGTGTCGTGTCGGCCCGTCGCGAGGGCCGGCGTCAGCTCTATCGCGTCGATGACGTGCACATCATCGCGATCGTGGATCAGATGCTCGCCCATATCGCCCCCGACGGCACGATCGCCCAAGCCCCCGACCCGCGCCGGCCGCCGCGGCGTCCGCGCTTCGTTCCCGCCTGACCGCGGGAACGGCCTCGCCGCTACCGGGTCACGCGCGGCGGCGCCGTCGAGCCGCGGACCACGAGCTCGAAGGGCAGGGATGCCGGGCCGGCTGGCGCATCCTCGACGCCCAAGGCCGCGAGCACCGCCTGTCCGGCGCGCTCGCCCTGCGCGTGCGGGAACTGCTCGATCGTCGTCAGCGCGAACAGTCCCGCCAGCTCGTGCCCGTCGACGCCGATGACCGACAGCCTGCCGGGCACCTCGACACCGAGTTCCCGCGCGGCCGCGAGCACGCCGAACGCCATCTCGTCCGACGCGGCGAAGATCGCGGTGGGCGCGTCGGGGCCGGACAGCAGCTCACGCGACACGCGGCGCGCGCCCTCGACGGTGAAGTCGGCCGCGACGAAACGGGGCTCGGCGACACCGGCATCCCGCATCGCCTGGGCGAATCCGCGGCGCCGCCGGGTGGGGATGTCGAGGGCCTCGCCCGCGTCGTCGGCGAGGCTCCACCCGAGGTGCACGATGTCGCGGTGGCCGAGTCCGAGCAGATGCGCGGTCGCGAGGCGCCCCACGGCCGTGTCGTCGACGCGCAGCCCGGCGACGTCGGCGTGGGGGACGCCGAGCCCGACGACGGGAACGGGCAGCGCCCCGAGCTGACGTCGCTCGTCGGCGCTGAGCTCGACCGACAGCACGATGAGGCCGTCGACGCGCCGTCGGCGCAGCGAGGTCTCGAACAGGTTCCGGCGCTGCTCCGGGTCGTCGGTCAGGTTGTACAGCGTCATGTCGTAGCCGCGCGGTGCGAGTTGCGCGGCGATGCCGTCGAGCACCGTCGCGAAGAACCACCGATCCAGAAGCGGAACGATCACCCCGATGTTCTCGGCGCGCCCGGAGGCGAGGGTGGATGCCGCGGCCGAGACGACGTAGCCGAGCTCGGCGGCCGCCGCGCGCACACGCTCGCGCGTCGCCTCCGACAGACGCCCCCGTCCGCTGAGGGCGCGCGACACCGTCGCCGTCGAGACGCCGGCGGCGCGCGCGACCTCCTCGATGCCGGTCACGTCAGTCCGCGACCATCCATACCGCGACGTCGATGGGCAGTTCCGTGCCGTCGAACGGTGCGCTCGCCACCAGCACGGTGCCCGAGGGCAGCGTCACCGGCGTCGAGCCCGCGTTGGCGAGCACGGTGACGCGACCGGAACGGAACGCGATCACGTCGTCGCCGTAGCCGTCGAGCCACTCCAGCGTCCCCGCTCCGAGGCCCTCGGCGCGGCGGGTCGCCAGCAGCGTGCGGTACAGCCACAGCGTGGAGTCGGGGTCGGACTCCTGCGCGTCGCGGGCGAGCGTCGCCCATTCGGCCGGCTGCGGCAGCCACGACTGGCCCGTCGGGCTGAAGCCGTAGGCGGCGGCATCCGCGCTCCACGGGATCGGCACCCGGCACCCGTCGCGGCCGTAGCGCTCGCCGTCGGTACGGAACCAGGTCGGATCCTGCCGAGACGCGGGCGGCAGCGCGATGACCTCGGGAAGGCCGAGCTCCTCGCCCTGGTAGAGATATGCGGAGCCGGGAAGGGCGAGCATCACGGTCGTCGCGGCGCGGGCGCGACGCAGCCCCACCTCGGGAATCGGCTGGCCGGGGGAGTCGGGACCGATGCCGTGGCCCTGCGGGTTCTCGGCGGTCAGTGCGAGCCGCGATGCGTGGCGCACGACGTCGTGGTTCGACAGCACCCAGGTGGCCGGGGCGCCGACGGCGGGAAACGCCCGCAGCGACTCCGAGATGACCTCGCGGATGGCCGCGGCATCCCACTCGGTCATGAGGTACGGGAAGTTGAACGCCTGGTGCATCTCGTCGGAGCGCACCCACTCGGCGGTGCGGTCGACGGTGGGAAGCCACGCTTCGGCGCAGAGCGCACGGTCGCCGTCGTATGCGGCGAGCACGCGGTGCCAGTCGCGGTAGATCTCGTGCACGCCCTCCTGACCCCAGTACGGCACGTCGTCGTCGGAGCCGCCCATGCTGTCGGCATCCACCGCGGGAAGGTGGTCGGGCAGACCGTCGGTCTTGACGAGGCCGTGGGCCACGTCGACGCGGAAGCCGTCGACGCCGCGGTCGAGCCAGAACCTCAGGATGCCGCGGAACTCCTCCTGCACCTCGGGGTTCGACCAGTCGAAGTCGGGCTGGCTCGTGTCGAACAGGTGCAGGTACCACTGCCCCGGCGTGCCGTCGGCCTCGGTGACGCGTGTCCACGCCGGGCCGCCGAAGACCGACTCCCAGTTGTTCGGCGGCAGCTCGCCGTTCTCACCCTTGCCGTCGCGGAAGAGGTAGCGGGCGCGCGCGGCACTGCCGGGGGCTGCGGCCAGCGCCTCCTGGAACCAGACGTGCCGGTCGGAACTGTGGTTGGGCACGAGGTCGACGATCACGCGGATGCCGCGATCGTGCGCGGCGGCGAGCATCTCGTCGAAGTCGGCGAGCGTGCCGAACAGGGGGTCGACGTCGCAGTAGTCGGCGACGTCATATCCGGCATCCTTCTGCGGAGAGCGGTAGAAGGGGCTCAGCCACACGGCGTCAACGCCCAGGGCGCGCAGGTCGTCGAGATGCGCCGTCACGCCGGGGAGGTCACCGATGCCATCGCCGGAGGCGTCGGCGAAGGAGCGCGGGTAGATCTGGTAGATCACCGCGGTGCGCCACCATTCGGCGCCGGGGCGGCTCTCGCCGATGTCGGGGAGGGAGAAGGTCAACTGCGACGTCATGGCATCAGCGTAGCGCAAGCGCTTGCGCACATGGCGGGCGGGCGTCCGGATCGGGTCGTGTCCGGCGGCGACTAGCCTTGACCGGTGACTTCCGAGGCCCTTGCCCACGCCGAATCGCTCATCGCCGGCATTCCCGACTTCCCGCAGCCGGGCGTGCTGTTCCGCGACATCTCCCCGCTGCTCGCCGACGCGCGGGCGCTGCGCACCGTCGTGGATGCCGTGATCGAACCGTTCGTCGGGCAGTTCGACGTCGTCGCAGGCGTCGAGGCGCGTGGGTTCATGCTGGCCGGCGCCGTCGCGATCGCGGCGGGTGTGGGCATGGCCCCGATCCGCAAGGCGGGCAAGCTGCCGCGGCCCGCGGCATCCGTGTCGTATGCCCTCGAGTACGGCACGGCCGAGATCGAGATGAGCGACGACCTCGCAGCCGGAACGCGCGTGCTGCTGGTCGACGACATCCTCGCCACGGGCGGCACCCTGCGCGCGGGCCAGCACCTGCTCGACGAGCTCGGCCTGCAGTTGGCGGGGACGGCGGTGCTGATGGAGCTCGTCGAGCTTCAGGGGCGCGCGGTGTGCGGCCCGGTCCATTCCGTCTTCCGGGTCTAGGTCGCGGCATCGGTGAGCATCTTGCGGACGCCGGCGAGGAGCTTGGACATGCCGAAGCCGCCGACACCGCTGAAGCCGGTGTGGTGACAGGTGAAGCGGGTACCGCCCTATCTGTCGCGCCCGCAGGCGGGGAGCTGACGGCAGCCCCTAGCCAGGGCGCTGGCAGAAGGCCAACCAGGCAGGCGTGGAACGGAGAGGGCCGAGGACGATCGGTTTTGGATGCACTGTTGGGGGGCTAGAGGGGGGGCGTTAGTTCTGGACGTGCGGCGATGCGAGGGCTGCAGAGCCACCCAAGCGCGCAGAGCGCCCCCGCGAGGGCGAAGACAGCCGCGAATGAGGTTGAGGTATCTGTGCCACCGAACGCAGAGAACACGACTGCCATCGAGGCGAGCGCGAGTGCAGACGCGGTCGCTTCGCCGATCGTGAGTGCGGAGCTGTTGAAGCCTTGGTTGTCTGCGGTCGAGTACCCGAGCGCGAGCGCGCCTAGCCGCGGATAGATGAGTCCGATTCCAGCACCGGCGAAAGTCCATCCGATGACGACGACGACCGGCGTCGCGCTCATGAGCGATGCAATCACTAGGGACCCAACGCCAACGGTGAGCCCTGTTGCTCCGATTCGCGCCGCCAGGACATGACCGATCTGTGGGAATCGGCCCTGCATCCACGAGGCTGCTGACCAGCTGAGTCCCCCAGCCGTGAGGGCGAGGCCTGCAAGAGCGGCAGATGCGCCGTAATGAGTGATGAGGAGCAGCGGCACATAGACCTCCGCTGCCAAGAAGGTGGCAGTCAAGAGGGCGCGGAGAAGGACGACGCTGGGGAGACCGCGGCGGGCGCGTAATGTTCCGGCGGGCATGAGCGGGCGAAGCGCGATAAGCACGATGGCTGCTGCGACGATCGGCCCGATCGATTGGATGGGCCCGCGCATCTCAGCCGCAACGGCAATGACGAGAGCGGCCGCCGCAACGACCACGGCCAGACCGATGCGCACGACTTCTGCGCGTCCGATCGGGGAACGATTCGCGGTTCCGCGAACGGCGCGCATTGCCGGGACGACGATCAGCATCGCGAGAATCACAAGCGTCACCACTCCTAGGAAAATCCAGCGCCACCCGATCGTCTCGGCAAGCACACCAGCCGCAACCGGACCGATCAGGGAGGGGATGACCCAGGCGGTAGCGAAAGCGGCGAAAACCTTCGCGTGTAGCGTTTGCGGGTAGATCCGGGCGACGACAACGTACAGAGCGACCGTCACCGCTCCGCCAGAGAGCCCGTGGATTAACCGACCGCCGACAAAAGCCACCATGTTCGGAGCCAGTGCTATTACGGTGAGCCCTGCCGTGAAGATGGCCACCGAAATGACCAGAGCGCTACGTGGGTTCCACCGGTCGCACCACATGCCTGCCGCCACCATCCCCACCACACTCACCGCCACGGGGCCGGCGAACGCGAAGGCGTATAGCCCGGCGCCGTCCAGTTCCCGACTGACCGTTGGCATGATCGTGGTCACCCCAAGGGCCACGAATGCGTCGAGCATCACCAAGAGGAACAGGCCGACGCTCACCCATCGATACCGCGAGCTGAGCACCCCCGCTTCCCGCACTGATCCCCCAGGTAGCCGCTCGCTCGCGGCTGTCGGGACGGCGTCGGGCAGGGCGTTTTCGCGGTGGGGGGAGGTCACATCGTCACCGTAAAACCTCGACTATAGTTGAGGTCAAATGACCGCCCCGCCCGCCCCGCTCCTGAGTGTCGGTGACGTTGCCAAACGAAGCGGCGTGGCGGTCTCAGCCCTACACTTCTACGAACGTCAAGGCCTGCTCTCGAGTGAGCGCAGCGCTGGCAACCAGCGTCGATATCGCCGGGACGTTCTTCGCCGCATCGCCTTCATCCGGGTATCCCAGCGCGTCGGAGTACCCCTCGCAGACATCCGCACCGCGCTTGAGTCCCTACCGGAAGGTCGCACCCCGACCAAGAAGGACTGGGCGCGCCTGTCCCAGCTGTGGCGCGAGGAGCTCGATGCCCGCATCCGCTCGTTGCAACACCTGCGCGACGACCTCACCGGTTGCATGGGCTGCGGCTGCCTCAGCCTCAAAACCTGCGTCCTAAGAAATCCAGACGACGTGCTCGGAAACGACGGTGCAGGCCCCCGCCGCTGGCGGGACGCCCAGCGCGACCGAAGCTAGAACCCTCTGCGCGCGCTGTCGGTGTGCCGCTGGATTTCTGCCCGCCCCGCTCTTTCGCCGTGACGGTCCCACCCCCGCTCTCACCCTCTTCCCTGCCGGCGGCGGCGAACGCGATGCGGGACGATGCCAGCCTCCGTGGTCCTGTCGAGGAGCCTCACACTCTAGGCTCGGCGGGCGACCGAGGCGCGCATCCGCAACGGCAGCGGAACCAGGTGCGCCGGGGGAGCGGATGATCCGTCCGTCGCGGCATCGCGCTCGATCAGGTCGATGAGTTCGTCCGCGGCGGCGCGGCCGAGCGCGCGCTGCGGGAAGGCGAAGGTCGTCAGTCCCGGCCGCAGCCAGCGGGCGAACGACGTGTCGTCGAACGAGAGCACCGAGACGTCGTCGGGCACACGCACCCCGCGCTCCTGGAGCGCCTGGTAGGCGCCCATCGCCAGGCGGTCGTTGAAGCACAGGAGCGCATCGACCTCGGCGCCACTGTCGAGCACCTCCGACACGAGACGGAAGCCCTCCGGCGGCAGCCACTGCACCGTCGGACGAGCCGACACGATCTGCTGCCCCGTCTCGGCGAACACGGCGAGGGCGCCGCGCAGGCGTTGGGCGGCGGCGAGGCCGAAGGGGTGCGCGGTTGCCGGGTCGTCACCGACGCCGATCAGATGGATGCGCCGGTGCCCGCTGTCCACGAGCAGGCGCGCGGCGTCGGCACCGGCCGCGACCTCGTCCGGCAGCACGCGCACGTAGTCGGCGTCGTCGGTCGGCTCGATGTTCAGCAGCACGGTCGGCATGCGGGTCGCCTCCACCGGGATAGCGCGCGCGTGGGTCATCATCGTGGCCAGCACCACCCCGTCGACCTGCCGGTCGAACATCGCGTCGAGCAGGTCGCGCTCCAGATGCGCGTCACCGGCCGTCTCGCCGACGAAGACCATATAGCCGCGGGCACGTGCCGCCTCGATCGCGCCGCGGATCATCTCTCCGGCCAGTTGCGACGAGGCCACCGAGTCGGAGACGAACCCCAGCGTGCGCGTCGTCCCGGTGCGCAGCCCCGTCGACAGCGCGTTGGGGCGGTAGCCGAGACGGCGTGCCGCGTCGCGCACGCGTTCCTGCGCCGTCGCCGAGATCCGCAGCTCGTCGGCTCGCCCCGCGAGCACGAGCGATGCCGTGGATGCCGCCACTCCGGCCTCCTTGGCCACCTGCGACAGAGTCACGCGCGTGCGTGCCATCGGATCCCCCTTCCGGTCGGACGTTCCTCCGCGATGAGGGGTTGCGCCGACCGATATCTGCTAGTACGTTTTAGCACGCGAGCTGAATCGGTATAGCAGCAAGTATCCTCCTCGCACCGAGAAAACTGCATGGAAAGGCAGACAACGATGTCGAACACGAAGCGCATGCGCGGCTGGGCGGTTCTCGCCACGACCGTGACCGCGGGCCTTGCCCTCACCGCCTGTGCCCCTCCCGGAGCCGACACCTCCGGCACCCAGGCGCCGACCGGCGCCGTGACCCTCAGCTGCGGTACCGACCCGGTCACCCTCAGCGCCTACGTCGAGACCGGCTTCCCGCTGTTCAACGACCTCACCGCGGAGTTCACGAAGCAGTTCCCGAACGTGACCTTCAACACCCGCGAAGACCAGTTCGCGGTCATCACGCAGAACGCGCCCCGCGTGCTCGTCGACTCTCCGCCGGACATCATGCGCCTGCCCACCATCGTCGACCTGGTGAACGACAAGCTGCTGTACAACCTCGACGCCTACGCGACCGGCTACGGCTGGGACAAGTGGCCGTCGTCGCAGCTCGAGCAGCTGCGGGTCAACGACCAGGGTCAGCGCGGCGACGGTTCGCTGTACGCGATGGGGGTCAACTACTCCGTCACCGGTGTCTTCTACAACAAGAAGCTCGCCGCACAGATCGGCATGACCTCCGCGCCCACGACGCTGGCCGAGCTCGACGCCGACCTGCAGAAGGCGAAGGATGCCGGCATCACCCCGATCGCGCAGTTCAACGGCGGCGCGACCGGTGGCCTCGCCTTCCCGCTGCAGGCGCTGATGGCCAGCTACGGCAAGCCGAGCACGATCAACGACTGGATCTTCCTCAAGGACGGCGCCACGATCGACACCCCGGAGAACGTCAAGGCCGCCGAGCACCTCGACTCCTGGATCAAGGCGGGGTACTTCGCCGACGACGCGAACTCGATGGACTACTCGCAGATGATCAGCCGGTTCACCAGCGGACAGAGCCTGTTCATCTTCGACGGCGACTGGGAGTCGGGCAACTTCGACACCCAGATGCCGGGCGACGTGGGCTTCTTCCTCGCTCCGCCGCTGGAGGCCGGCGGTCAGAACGGTGCCATGTCGGCCCCGCTGACGTACGGTGTGTCGGCGAAGGCCGCTCACCCCGACTGCGCGGCGTTCTTCTTCAACTGGGTCGCCACCAACGAGACGGCCCGCACGATCGCCGTCGAGAAGGGCGGCTCGCACCCCATGGGACCGGCCGACGCCTTCATGCCCGCCGTCAAGGACGGCACGGTGACGGCGGAGACGCTCGCCGCCGGCGCGCAGCTGTCGCAGAACAACGGGTCGATGGACTTCATCGCCAACGCCACCGGCTCGATCTACGCGAAGAGCCTCACGCCCAACCTGCAGGAGCTGTTCGCCGGCAAGCAGACCCCCGCCGGCCTGCTCACCCAGGTGCAGACCGACTACCTGAGCAGCAAGAAGGGCTGATCCATGAGCACGTCCACGCGGCCCGGGGAGACCCGGGCCGCGCGGGACCGTGCGACAGCGACCCGCGACCATCGCCCGCGCCGCGCGCGATGGTCGCGGGAGGCTGTCGTCGGTCTCGCGCTCGTCGCCCCCGCGCTGGCCTTCTACGCGCTGTTCGTCCTCGTGCCGCTCGGCTCGACCGTGCAGTACTCCTTCTACAACTGGAACGGCGTCACCACCGCGACCTGGGCCGGCATCGACAACTACGTGCGTATCTTCACCGACGCGCAGCTGCTCGGTCCCATCGTCAACGCGCTGACCCTCATCCTCTACTTCTCGATCATCCCGGTGACGGTCGGCCTCATCGCCGCGGCCCTCATCCGCAAGCTCGGAGGCAGCCGCCTCGCATCGGTGTCGCGCACCGTCCTGTTCCTCCCGCAGGTCATCCCGCTGGTCGCGGCGGGCATCATGTGGACCTGGCTGCTGGCCGCCGACGGCGCGATCAACCAGTTCCTCACGGCGATCGGCCTCGGCGGCATCACCCGCGCGTGGCTCGGCGACTTCGACACGGCGCTGCCGGCCGTCGGCGTCATCGGTGCGTGGGTGTCGCTGGGCCTCTGCATGCTGCTGCTGCTCGCCGGCATGACCAAGATCGATCCCGCCCTGTACGAGGCCGCTCGTATCGACGGTGCGGGGCCCATCCGTGAGTTCTTCACGGTCACGCTGCCCGCCATCCGTCAGGAACTCGGCGTCGCGGTACTGATCACCGTGATCGGGGCCCTGCGCAGCTTCGACATCATCTACATCTCGACGCAGGGCGGGCCCGGCCGCAGCACCATGGTGCCCGGGCTCGAGATCTACTACCTCGCCTTCTTCGAGCGCCAGGTCGGACAGGCCTCCGCACTCGCGGTCGTGCTGACCGTGCTCGTGCTCGCCGTCGTGCTGCCGCTGAACAAGCTCACCCGCGGAAAGGACGAGAGCTGATGAAGACCTCCGCCGTCGAGGTGTGGTCCGGCCGCCTCCTGCTCATCGTCGTCATGGCGCTGACGATCATCCCGTTCATCTCGCTGTTCGTCACCGCGCTGCACGCCCCGGGCACCTATCCCGCCGGTCTGTCGTGGCCCGACGAGCCGCACTGGGACAACTTCGCACTCGCGTTCCAGTCCGCCGACATGCTCAAGATGCTCGGCTCGAGCATGCTCATCGAGCTCGGCGTCGTTCCCGTGAGCCTTCTGGTGGCGACCCTCGCGGGCTTCGCCCTCGGTCACTTGAAGGTGCCCTTCTCGCGTACCCTCTTCGTCGTCTTCGTGCTCGGTCTGACGCTGCCCATCGAGGGCATCATCGTGCCGATCTACTACCAGATCCGCAGCTACGGCCTGCTCAACACCCAGTGGGCCATCGTCCTCCCGCTGATCGGTCTGTTCATGCCGTTCGCCGTCATGTGGATGCGCGCGCACTTCGTCAACATGCCGCACGAGCTCACCGAAGCCGCGCGGACCGACGGCGCCACCACCTGGCAGCTGTTCTGGCGCATCCACGTGCCCCTGTCGGGCCCGGCCATCTCGTCGCTCGCGATCCTGCTGTTCCTGTGGACCTGGAACCAGTTCCTGCTCGCGATCGTTCTCGTCGACGACCCCACGAAGCGCACGATGGCCGGTGCGCTCGGCGCGTTCCAGGGGCAGTGGGGAACCGACATCCCGCTGCTGTGTGCGGGCTCGATCCTCATCCTGCTGCCCACGCTGATCGTGTTCCTGGTGTTCCAGCGGCAGTTCGTCGCGGCGCTGCTCCAGGGCGCGGTGAAGGGATGAGCTCCACCGCCCGGCCGCCACTCGACCCGGGGGTCGCGCGCGCGTTCGACGAACTCGACGACATCGTCGTGTCCATCACCGCCGCCGACGTCCCCCGTCTGCGACGCAACGCCGCGCCGGCGACCGAGGCCGAGCTGACCGCCCACGGCGCCTTCGTCCGCACGCTGCACACGGTGGGCGTCGGCTCCTCGGCCGTGCCGGTCGTCGTCAGCGTGCCGGTCGAGGCGTGCCGGCCCGTGCCGGTGCTGCTGCACCTGCACGGCGGCGGGCTCGTCTCCGGCGACGCCGACTCCGAGATGCCCGCCCTCATCGCGCTGGCCGATCGTGTGGGCTGCGCTGTCGTGTCGGTCGAGTACCGCCTCGCCCCCGAGCATCCGTACCCCGCGGCGCTCGAGGACGCGATGGCGGCGCTGCGCTGGGTGCGCGGACCGGAGGCCCCGGTCGCGCTCGATCGCGAGCGCATCGTGGTGACCGGCGTCAGCGCCGGCGCCGGCCTGGCCGCCGCGCTTGCTCTCTACTCCCGCGACCACGGCGGGCCGCGGCCCCTGGGCCTGCTCCTGCAGGCGCCGATGCTCGACCACCGCTCCAGCTCTCCCTCGGCGAAGCAGATGGCCGGTCATGGATCCTGGGACCGCGCCGCCAACGAGGTGGCCTGGGCGGCCTACCTCGGCGACGACGACCGCGATGCTCCGGTGTCGCCGTACGCGTCCGCCGCTCTCGCGGCCGATCTGAGCGATCTGCCGCCCATGTTCATCGACGTCGGTTCGGCGGAGACCTTCCGCGACGAGTGCGTCGCCTTCGCCGACGCCATCTGGCGCGCGGGCGGAGACGCGGAGCTGCACGTGTGGCCCGGGGGAACGCATGCCTTCGACCTCATGGCCCCGTGGCTGCCGATCTCCCGCGACGCCCGCCGCGCCCGTCGGGCGTGGCTGCGCCGCATCCTCCGCCGAGCGTGATCTGCGCGGCATCCTGATCTCTGGAAGGACCTCTCATGAACAGCACGCCCCCGCAGCTGATCACCTACGTCGACCGCCTCGCCGGCACCGTCACCGGTGTGCGCGACCTGCTCGAGACGCGCCTGGCCGGGATGTTCGGCGGCATCCACCTGCTGCCGTACTTCACCCCGTTCGACGGAGCCGACGCCGGCTTCGATCCCAGCGATCACACCCGCATCGATCCGCGACTGGGCACCTGGGACGACGTCCGCGCCCTGAGCGGCCAGGCCGTGGTCATGAGCGACGTCATCGTCAACCACCTCTCGGCCGAATCGGACGCCTTCCAGGACGTCCGCCGCCGCGGCGACGCCTCGCCCTTCGCGGCGATGTTCCTCACCCTCGACGCGGTGTTCCCCGACGGCGCCCGGGAAGACGACCTCGCCCGGATCTACCGCCCGCGGCCCGGCCTGCCCTTCACGGTGATGGAGCTGGGCGGGCGCAAGCGCCTCGTCTGGACCACCTTCACCGCCGACCAGGTCGACATCGACCTGCGCACGGAGGTGGCATGGGACTATCTCGTCTCGGTCATCGACGCCCTTGCCGGCGCCGGCGTGACCATGCTGCGCCTGGATGCCGTCGGCTACACGGGGAAGGAAGCCGGCACCGACTGCTTCATGACGGCATCCACCGATCGGTACACCCAGCGCATCCTCGCGCTCGCGCACGAGCGCGGCATGCAGGTGCTGCTGGAGGTGCACGGCCACTTCACGCAGCAGATCGACATCGCCCGCAGCGTCGACTACGTCTACGACTTCGCGCTGCCCCCGCTCGTGCTGCACGCGCTGCACGCGCACGACCTCCGCCCGCTCGCGCAGTGGCTCGCCGTGCGCCCGGCGAACACCATCACGGTGCTCGACACCCACGACGGCATCGGCATCGTCGACGTGGGCGAGAGCGACCTCAAGCCCGGCGTTCCGGGGCTGCTCGCGCCCGCGCAGATCGACGCGCTCGTCGAGGCGATCCACGACGCGAGCGGTGGAACGAGCCGGCTCGCCACGGGCGCCGCGGCGTCGAACCTCGACCTCTACCAGGTCAACTGCACCTACTACGACGCGGTCGGTGCCGATGATCGCGCCTACCTGCTGGCGCGGCTGATCCAGCTGATGGTGCCCGGCATCCCGCAGGTGTACTACGTCGGCCTGTTCGCCGGTCGCAACGATGTCGACCTCCTGCGCGCCACGGGGGTCGGTCGCGACGTCAACCGCCATCACTACACGCCCGACGAGATCGCCGCCGAGCTCGACCGCCCGGTCGTGCGCGCCCTGGGCGAGCTGCTGCGGCTGCGGGCCGCGCATCCGGCCTTCGACGGCGACTTCACCGCCGAGCTGGAAGACGCCACCGGGGTGCTGCGGTGGGTGCATGCGGAGCATCGGGTGGAGCTCGTCTTCGATGTCGCGGCGCGTGCTTTCACGCTCACGGCGACCGGCGCGGATGCCGGGGCGGATGCCGAGGTGCGCCGCACCGTGGATGACCTGCTCGCCGCCGGGTGAGGCCCCGCCCCCGGCGGCGAGCAGCACCGGATGGGATACTCGGAGGCGTGACTTTCGAACCCACCGTGCTCGTGACTTCGCAGACCGCCGCCGAGATCCACCTCGCCGGTGAGGTCGACGAGGTCTTCGCCTCGACGCAGGAGGGGCTGCGCAGCCGCATCGTCGAGTCGATCCGGCTGATGGCCGCGTCGGCGGGGGAGCCCGTCACGGCGACCGTCGTCGATGGCGCGACGCGGTGGGCGCTCGTGGTCAGCCCGGACGGCAGCTTCACCGAGGCCACCGCGTCCGCGACGGAGGTGGTGGCCGAGCCCGTCTCGGCGGCTGCGCCCGCAGCGGCCCCTGTCGCCCCGATCTCCGCCGTGCCCGTCGCGGCGGGTGCGACCGAGCCCGCTGCGACTTCCGAGCCCTCCCCCGCGACGTCGGCGGTGAGTGCGATCGACGGGCCCCTCCGCAGCGGCGGCACCCGCCGCGAGGGTGCGCAGCGCACCCCGGCCCAGCGGGCCACACCGACGGTCGACGACCTGCTCAACTCTCGCGCCGACCGCGCGCGTCCGCGGGCGACCGAGGGGTGGCGCGGAGCGATCCGTCGCCTCACCGGCGGCGCGATCTCGCCCCGCCCGGGCAAGGCCGAGCAGTCGCGCCTCGACCGCGAGCGACTCGTGCAGCGCCGTCTCGACGCGCCGCGCACGATCGTGGTGCTCAATCCCAAGGGCGGGGCCCACAAGACCACGTCGACGCTGCTGCTGGCGGCGACCTTCGGCACCCAGCGCGGTGGGGCCACGCTCGCCTGGGACAACAACGAGACCCGCGGCACGCTCGGTTGGCGCGCGCAGAACGCGCCGCACCACCGCACGGCCGTCGACCTGCTCGAAGACCTCGACCGCTTCGCCACGCCCGATCGAGCGAGCCTCGCGGCGCTCGACACCTACGTACGCACGCAGGTCGACGCCCGCTTCGACGTGCTCGCCTCGGACGAGGATGCCGCGGCATCCTCCACCATCGACGCGACCGCCTTCCACCGCTTGCACGACGTGCTCTCGCGCTACTACCGCCTGCTCATCGTCGACACCGGCAACAACATGCGCGCCTCGAACTGGGTCGCCGCCGTCGCCGCAGCCGACCAGCTCGTCATCGTCTCGACGGTGCGCGAAGACACCGCAGCCAGCGCCGCATGGCTGCTCGACGGCCTGCGCGAGAAGGGCTTCGACCACAAGATCGACGAGGCCGTCACGATCCTCGCGGCGCCGTCCGCCAAGCCCGATCGCAAGCTCGCCGAGCGCCTGGAGCGCCACTTCTCGCAGGTCACGGCCGAGGTCGTGCACGTGCCCTTCGATGCCGCGCTCGTCGACGGCGGTCCCATCGACTTCGATGCGCTGTCGCCCGAGACCCGCGACGCGTGGCTCACGGTCGCGGCATCCATCGCCCGTCGTCTCTGACGCCGCGCCCTCGCGGGCCCGCCCCGTCCCTTCAGCTCGCTCACCCAACTGCAAGGGCTTTGACGGTGACGCGCCGACGGGGTGCTCCGGTGCCGCGGCGCACTCAGTCCGCGAGCAGACCGCCGCCGAGGTTGACGGGGCTGTCTTCGATGTTGCCGACGATGCCGCGGATGATGCCGGCGCCGTCGGTGCCGCGGAGGCTCTCGTACCAGGCGTCGGTGACGGCCGGGTCGAACGCGTGCGTCTCCCACCCGCGCTTTCGCGCCCGCAGCACCAGCTCGCCCGCCCGTTCGACGCGCATCGCGGCGTACCGGCGGAGGCTGTCGGCGACGCTCAGCGTGTTGGTGGCGAACGCGATGCCGAGCGCGAACGCGTCTTCGAGCGCTGAGCACGCCCCCTGTCCGATGTCGGGGGAGGTGTTGTGCGCCGCGTCGCCGAGGATCGCGACCCGGCCCTTCGTCCAGGTGTCGAACGGGGTGATGTCCCAGATCTCGACGCGGTTGAGCGAGGCGGCCGGATCGATCGCGGCGAGCAGCTCCTGCACCCCGGGTGCCCAGTCGCCGAACGCCTCGCGCAGCGGCGCGAGGTCGCCGCGATCGTACGCGAGTCCCGAGGGCTGCGGGATGTCGAACCAGAAGTAGAAGCGGTCGCCGGCGATCGGCATGACCGCGGCGCGCTTGCCCTCGGCGACATACGTCGTCCAGGCCGTGGCGCGCCCGATGGTTTCCGAGACCGGCACGAGTCCGTTGAAGTTCGTGTACCCCGAGTACTCGCGCGCGATCGGCGGCGCGCCCTCGGGCTGCACATAATCGCGGACGATCGAGCGGGCGCCGTCCGCGCCGATGAGCATGTCGGCGGTGTCGGTCGTGCCGTCGGCGAACGTGGCGGTCACGCGCGTGCCGTCGTCGGCGATGCCGGTGAGCTTCTTGCCGAGGTGGATGCCGTCGAGCCCGAACCGCTCCATGAGCAGCGCCTGCAGGTCGGCGCGGGCGACGGGGTACGGCTTCTGACCGGTCTGGGTGGTGACGGGTGCGAGCGAGAAGTCGCACATCGTCTCGCCGGTGTGGCCGTCGAGATAGACCATGTCGGCCATGTCGCCGCCCAGGGCTGCGACCTCGGCGCCGAGTCCGAGCCAGTTGAGCACCTTCACGCCGTTCGACCACAGCGACAGCGCCGCTCCCACCGGGCGGTTCTCGCGCATCTGGTCGTAGATGACGACCTCGTGCCCGAGCCGTTGCAGCGCGATGCCCGCGCTCGTTCCTCCGACACCCGCTCCGACGACGATGACCTTCATGCCCGCCACGCTACGGATGCCGTGTCACCGCAACGTTTCCCCGGGGTAACCGCCGGCGCCCTCCCACCCGCCCCCCGCGCCCGGGGCCCCGCACGCTCGGCCCCGCCCCGCGCGCCCTCCGCCCGGCCGCGCCCGCCGCCGACCGCGAGACACGCGCTGCGCACCGAGACACCGGTGCGCAGCGCGTGTCTCGGTGCGGGGACGGTGTCTCGCGGTTCCACGGGCCGCGCCCGGCCCGTGGCCGCCCCGCGCCGGGTCAGGTGCCGCGGTAGGTGGAGTAGGCGAACGGGCTGAGCAGCAGGGGCACGTGATAGTGACGGGTGTCGGCGATGGTGAAGGCCACCGTGACCGACGGATAGAACGTCTCGGTGCCGCGGGCTGCGAAGTACGGCGCGGTCGCGAACACGAGCGCGTAGGTGCCCGGGGGCAGCTCGTCGGGTCCGAGGGCGAGACGCCCGTCGGCATCCGTCCGCCCGCTCGCGACGGCGACCCCGTCGGCGTCGAGGAGCTTCACGTCGACGCCGGATGCCGGGGCTCCGGCCGCGCCGTCGAGCACATGCGTGGTGAGGTGGGTCATGCGATCGTCGCCTCCAGCCGCAGCAGCGCGATCTCGCGCAGCTGGTCGAGGGCCTCGGCGGCCTCGGTCTCGTCGTCGTTGCCGAGGCGGCGCTCGAGCTCGTCGCGCATCTGCTCGGGCGTGCGTCCGGCCGCGCGGATGAGGAAGACGCGGCCGAAGCGTTGCTCGTAGGCGGCGTTGCCGTCGGCGATCGCGGTCGCCGTCGCGGCCGCGGCCGACGACATCGACGCCTGTTCGCGGCGCGCCGCCTCGGCGTCGGCTCCCGCGCCGCGCGGCTTCTCGCCGATGCGCGGGTGGTGGGCGAGGGCGGTGTCGAGCTCGGTGCACGTCCAGGTGCGCGCGAGCGCGTCCGCCCGGGCGATCAGCGCGTCGCGCGTTCCGTAGGGACGCCCCGCGACGACGGCGTCGACCCAGGCGGGGACGGCGGCCCAGACGCCGACGGTGGATGCCGCGGCATCCACCGGGAGCGCGTCGAACGCGTCGATGCTCATCTCGGCGACCATCAGTGGGCTCCGTGGACGACGAGCCAGCGGGCGACGACCGGTTCGCCGGACGTGTTGTGCAGTCGGTGCGGACGCGAGCACGGGTAGCTGATCGCGTCGCCGGGGCGCAGGACAACGCGTTCGTCGTCGAAGTCGACGGTCAGCTCGCCCGAGATGACGGTGCCGACTTCGTAGCCTTCGTGACGGAAGAGCCCGGCATCGCTGTGGGCGGTCGCGCCGGGCGGGTAGGTCGACTCGAAGTAGTCGACGCCGGGAGTCGGCACCGGAGAGATGCGGCGGAAGGTCACGCCGTCTTCCAGCACGATCGTGGTGTCGTGCTCGGCGCGCCGCAGTCCGAAGCTCGTCGGTGTGGCCGGCGCCTGCGATCCGGAAGGGTCGAAGACCGACGTCAGCGGAACGTCGAGTTCGTCGGTGATCGCGATCAGGCGCGAGACGCTCGGCTGCATCACGCCGCGCTCGATCTGCGACACCGCACTGGGCGAGATGCCGAGTCGACGTGCAAGGTCGCGCGCCGACATGCCACGGGCGACCCGCAGCGCGCGCAGCCGCTCACCGACGCCCTCGGTCGCGCTGTCGGCGCGATCGGCATCGAGCTCCGGCGGATCGACGGCGGGGGCGCGGGTCATGTCGCGATCGTATCGGGCGCGGATGCCGAGCGGGCGCCGCTCCGGTCGGGGTTCACGCGTTCGTCACATGTGAAGGTCCAACTTCACACAGCCGTTACATGAGCGAAATCGCGCGCGCAGCGTGAAGCAATAACTTCACATTACGCACCACCCAGGCCACGGACTCCATGTCGCGGTCCGCCCCACCTCCGTCACTGCCTCGGAACCCCTGGAAGGTACCCATGACCTCTCTGACCCCAACATCGACCCCGCCGTCGACCGGTGTCTACGACATCGTCGAAGCCGCCGGCATGCCCACGGGCGCCGGCAACATGAAGCCGCAGTACGACGAGCGTCTCGCCAACGAGGACCTCGCGCCGCTGCGCAAGCAGAAGTGGAGCGCGTACAACATCTTCGCGTTCTGGATGAGCGACGTGCACTCCGTCGGCGGATACGTCACCGCCGGCTCGCTGTTCGCGCTGGGCCTGCAGAGCTGGCAGGTGCTGATCGCGCTGCTGGTGGGCATCGTCATCGTGCAGTACTTCGCCAATCTCGTCGCCAAGCCCAGCCAGAAGACGGGGGTGCCGTATCCCGTCGTCAACCGCGCGATCTTCGGCATCCGCGGGGCGAACATCCCCGCCATCATCCGCGGACTGATCGCCATCGCCTGGTACGGCGTGCAGACGTTCCTGGCCGCCGAGTCGCTGAACATCGTGTTCCTGAAGTTCGTGCCCGGCTCGGCCGCCCTGCTCGACGTGTCGTTCCTGGGGCTGTCGGCTCTCGGCTGGATCTCCTACGGCATCCTGTGGGTGGCGCAGTTCCTGCTGTTCTGGAACGGCATGGAGGTCATCCGCCGCTTCATCGACTTCGCCGGCCCGGCCGTCTACGTCGTGATGATCGCGCTCGCCGTCTACCTCGTGTCGCAGGCCGGCTGGCAGAACATCTCGTTCAACCTGTCGACCAAGCAGTTGGACTTCTGGTCGTCGATCCCCGTGATGTGCGCCGCGATCGCGCTGGTCGTGTCGTACTTCTCCGGCCCGATGCTCAACTTCGGCGACTTCGCCCGCTACGGCAAGAGCTTCGCGGCGGTCAAGCGCGGCAACTTCTGGGGTCTGCCGATCAACTTCCTGTTCTTCTCGCTGCTGACGGTGATCACCGCCTCGGCGACCGTGCCCGTGTTCGGTCAGCTCATCACCGACCCGATCAAGACGGTGGAGGCCATCGACGGCTGGTTCGCGATCCTGCTCGGCGGACTCACGTTCGTCACCGCGACGGTGGGCATCAACATCGTCGCGAACTTCATCTCGCCGGCGTTCGACTTCTCCAACGTCGCTCCGAAGAAGATCTCGTGGCGCGCGGGCGGCATGATCGCCGCGGTCGGGTCCGTGTTCCTGACCCCCTGGAACTGGTACTCCAACGACGACGCCATCCACTACACGCTGGGCCTGCTCGGCGCGCTCATCGGTCCGCTGTTCGGCATCCTCATCGCCGGCTACTACGTCGCCGGACGCCAGCGCATCAAGACCGACGCCATGTTCACGATGGACCCGACCGGACCCTACTGGTACCGCCGCGGTTTCAACCCGAACGCGATGAAGGCGCTGCTGGTGGCCGGCATCCCCGCGGTGTTCCTCGGGGTCTTCCCGAAGCTGTTCGCCGACATGGGACTGTTCGACATCTCGTGGGTCAGCGACTACAGCTGGTTCATCGGCTGCGGCCTGGGCTACGCCGCGTTCGCGCTCTTCGAGCGCATCGACCCCCGGGTGCCGACGTTCGACGGCGAGAGCGACGGCGTCTCCGACGGCACGATCGACGGTGCCGCGGCGACGGCGGCGGCCGAGCCGCCCGCCATCTCGGCCGAGATCCCCGTGGCCGCCCCCACCGGCACGACGGCAGGATCCGGCGCCCCGTGAGGATTCTCCTGATCAACCCCAACACCTCCCGGGCGATGACCGCGACCGTTGCGGCCGCCGCCCGGGAGGTGTCGGGTGCGGATGTCGAGATCGCCGCCGTGTGTCCCGATCCCGGTCGAGGGCCGGCGGCGGTGGAGAGCCATGTCGACGAGGTGGCTGCGGCCGCCGTCGTCGTGGAGCTGATCCGCGCCGATCTGGCCACCGGCGGCAGCGACGCCTACGTCATCGCCTGTTTCGGCGACCCCGGCCTCGACGCAGCCCGCGAACTCGTCGACGTGCCGGTGATCGGCATCGCGGAGGCCGCCATGCACGTGGCGGCGATCGCCGGCCGCCGCTTCGCGATCGTGACGACCCTCGGGCGCACGCTCGGGCGGGCCCGCGACCTCGTCGCCCGCTACGGCATGGACCGCGCCTGCGCGCAGTACCGCGCGGTGGAGATCCCCGTGCTGGCCCTCGAAGACCCCGATGAGCAGACCCTGGCCCGCATCGAACGCGAGTGCCGCGCCGCGCTCGATCCCCCGGAGAGCGGGACGGCGGGTGACCCGGTCGATGCGATCGTGCTCGGCTGCGCCGGCATGGCCGACCTGTGCGACCGGCTGTCGGCGCGTGTCGACGCTCCGGTCATCGACGGGGTCGCCGCCGCCGTGGGGCTCGCGATCGGCATGGCCCGCATGGGCGTGCGCATCGGCTCTCGGGGCGAGTATGCGCCGCCGCCGGTGCGGAAACACCCGCGAAACGACGCCTCGGTAGCGTCGGAAGTGCGTGCGGGCGACGCGATGACGTCGCTTACGCAACCGACGGTGAGAGAGGCGATGCTGTGGCAGACGTGAGCGTGATCCGGGCCGAGCGCGCCTGGATCGACGGGGCCTTCCGGCCCGCGGAGGTGCGGATCGTCGACGGCGTGATCGCCGAGGTCGCGGCGTCCGAGGGCCTCGCGGGGGTGGATGCCGCGGCATCCGCCGACGCCCTCGTGCTCGGCGCCGACGAGGTGCTGCTGCCGGGACTCGTCGACTCGCACGTGCACCTCGACGAGCCGGGGCGCACCGAGTGGGAGGGCTTCGCGACCGGCACCGCCGCGGCCGCGGCGGGCGGCATCACGACCCTGTTCGACATGCCGCTGAACTCGGTGCCGGTCACCACGACGCCCGAGGCGCTCGCCGCCAAGCGGGCGGCGGCGGTCGGCAAGCTCGCGGTCGACATCGGCTACTGGGGCGGCGCCGTGCCCGAGAACCTCGGAAGCCTGGCCGCGCTCGCTGCCGCCGGCGTCGTCGGTTTCAAGTGCTTCCTCGTGCCGAGCGGCATCGATGAGTTCGGTCACCTCGACCGCGCCGGCCTGCACGCCGCGCTCACCGAGATCGCCGCCTTCGACGGCCTGCTCATCGCGCACGCCGAAGACGAGGCGCACCTGCACGAGGCCGCCGTCGAGGTCGGCGCGGGCCCGGCGGGCGAACTCGGACGTCACTACGACACGTTCCTGCGCAGCCGGCCCCCGGTCAGCGAGGAGGCGGCGATCGCCGCCGTCATCGATGCGGCCCGCGCCACCGGGGCCCGGGCTCACATCGTGCACGTCGCCGACGGGCAGGCGCTCGACGCCGTGCGCGCGGCGAAGGCCGACGGCATCCGCCTCACGGTCGAGACCTGCCCGCACTACCTCACGCTGTCGGCCGAAGAGGTTCCCGACGGCGCGAGCGCGTTCAAGTGCTGCCCGCCCATCCGCGATCGCGCCAACCAGGACCTGCTGTGGGAGGGTGTCCTCGACGGCACGATCGACGCCGTCGTCAGCGACCACTCGCCCGCCACCCTCGCGCTGAAGACCGCCGGCGGCGGCGACTTCGGCCTGGCGTGGGGAGGCATCGCGGGCGTGCAGACCGGGTTCGCCAGCGTCTGGACCGAGGCGGCGCGCCGCGGCATCCCGCTGGAGAGCCTGCTGCCGCTGTTCACGACCGGCCCGGCCCGCATCGCCGGGATGCCGGGCCTCGGCGTCATCGCACCGGGCGTGCGGGCGAACCTCACCGTCTTCGCGCCGGAGCGGTCGTGGACCGTCGACGCGCACCGTGTGCTCTACCGGCACAAGCTGTCGCCGTGGGACGGGCGCGATATGCGGGGCGGCGTCGTCGCCACCGTGGTCGGCGGTACCGTCGTCTACCGTGCGGGCGACGAGGACGCGCGGGCCCGGCCGGGAATCGAACTGCTGGCCGACGTGGCGGATGCCGTCGCCGACACGATGCGCGAGGGAGCGACATCATGACCGAGACCACCGAGATCCTGCAGCCCGGGTCGGGCCGCATCGCCGGAGAGCACTACCTCGCGGCATCCCCCGAGACGGTGCTCTGGGGGCGGCTGCCGTGCGCCGTCGACGCGCCGGTGCTGACGGTGGCCGCCGGTGAGACGGTAACGATCGACACCGTCAGCCACGAGGGGATCCTGCCCGATCAGGGCCAGGACCCCCTGGGGTACTTCACCGGTCACGGCGTTCCCGCCGCGCACGTGCTGACCGACGCGATCGAGATCGCCGCCACGGTGGCCCGCGACGCCATCGCCGACGGACCGCACGTCGTGACGGGGCCGATCTTCGTCGAGGGTGCCGAGGTCGGCGATCTGCTGAAGATCACCGTCGTCGATCTCGCGCCGCGCGTGCCGTACGGGGTCATCTCCAACCGGCACGGCAAGGGCGCGCTCGTCGGGGTCCTGCCGCGCGGGCCCGAGAACGTCAGCGTGTTCACGCCGGTGTCGGACGGTCGCGGCATCCTGCCCCTGGTCGACGGTGGCGAGCGCGTCGTGCGATTCCCGCTCGCGCCGTTCCTCGGCACGATGGGCGTCGCCGTCGCGGGCGACGAGCGCCCCCACTCGGTGCCCCCGGGCGCGCACGGCGGCAACATCGACATCAACCTGCTCGTGGAGGGGGCGGTGCTGTACCTGCCGGTGCAGGTGGCCGGTGCGCTGGCGTACGTCGGCGATCCGCACTTCGCGCAGGGCGACGGCGAGGTCGCGCTGACCGCGCTCGAGGCGTCGCTGCGCGCGACGCTGCGCTTCGACGTGGTGCCGCGCGCGGAGGCGCTCGCTGCGTTCGGGGAGGTGACCGGGCCGCTCGTGCGCACGCCGGAGTATCTGGTGCCTACGGGGCTCGACGTCGACCTCGACGAGGCGATGCGCAAGGCCGTGCGGGCCGCGCTCGATCTGCTACAGGCACGGTACGGGATGGCCGAGCACCTGGCCTACGCGTACCTGTCGGCCGCCACCGACTTCGACATCTCGCAGGTCGTCGACATCGTCTGCGGCGTCCACGCGCGCATCCGCGAGTCGGACTTCGCGGCCGTCCGCCCCGCCTGGCTGACCGGCGAGAACGCCTCGTGACCGCGGCTCCGACCATGCCCGACGCGCTGCGTGCGGCGTGCGAGGCGTACGAGCGGGCGATCCTGTCCAACGACCTCGACGCCCTGGATGCCGCGTTCGCTCCCGGTGAGCGCACGCTGCGCGGCGACGGCGCGGGGCTGCTGGTCGGACACGACGCGATCAGCGCGTTCCGCGGCGCCCGCGGCGGGGTGTCGGCCCGCACCATCGAGCGGGTCGAGTACCGGCCGCTCGCCGAGGGGGTCGCGCTCATCGTCGCCGTCTCCCGGTTCGCTGCCGGCGGCACCGGTCTGCAGACCCAGGTGTGGCAGCTGATCGACGGGCGGTGGCTCATCACGGCTGCGCATGTCACTCCGCGCTCCGCGGCGTTCGACCGCTCGATCTGGCGCACCGTCGGCGACCCGCTGTATCAGGGCGCCTGGGACGGACCGCTCGCCGGCCTCACCGTCGCGGTGAAGGACCTCTTCGCGATCAAGGGCTATCGCATCGGCGCGGGAAACCCGACCTACCTCGACTCCGCCCGCGCCGAGACCACCAGCGCCCCCGCGGTGGGCGACCTGCTGCGCGGTGGGGCGTCGCTGCGGGGCATCGCGCGCACCGACGAGTTCGCGTACTCGATCGCGGGCGACAACGCGCACTACGGCACCCCGCCGAACGCCGCCGTTCCGGGGGCGCTTCCGGGTGGCTCGTCGAGCGGCCCGGCATCCGCCGTCGCGCTCGGCCAGGCCGACATCGCCCTCGCGACCGACACGGCCGGGTCGGTGCGCGTGCCGGCGTCGTACCAGGGCCTGTGGGGCCTGCGGACGACGCACGACCTCGTTCCCCGGCAGGGGCTGCTGCCGCTCGCGCAGAGCTTCGACACCGTCGGCTGGCTCGCCCGCGACGGCGCCACGCTGCAGGCGGTCGCGGACTGGTGCCTCAGCTACGACGGGTCGGACTCGACCGACTCCGTCTTCGGGGCCTCGGCCGACGACCTCCCCTGGCGGTTCCGGGTGCCGATCGAAGCACTCGCCGCCGCCGAGCCGGCCACGCGCGCGGCGTTCGAGGCGATGCTCGCGGCGTCCGCGCTGCCCGTCGAGGAGGTCTCGCTCGGCGACCTCGACGACTACCTCGTGCCGTTTCGCACCGTGCAGGGGGCGGAGGCCTGGCGCAACAACGGGGAGTGGCTGCGCGCGCACCCCGGCTCGACCGGACCTGCCGTGGCCGAGCGCTTCCGCGCCGCTGCCGCGGTCACCGCCGCCGACGAGTCCGCGGCGCGCGCGGCCCTGGCCCCCCGGCGCGACGCCCTGCACGCGCTCGTCCGCGACGCCGTGCTGCTGCTGCCGACCGTGCCCGGTCCGGCGCCGTCGCGCACGGCCACCGGCGCCGAGGTGGATGCCGTGCGCACGAACACCCTGCGCCTGACGACGCCGGCCGCCGTGGGTGGCCTTCCCGCGCTGTCGGCCCCGCTGCTGACCGTCGCCGCCGCGGGCGGAACCGCCCCGGTCGGCGTCAGCCTGATCTCGCGCGCCGGCACCGACATCGCGCTCGTGCGCCTCGGCCGCGCCCTCCACGCCCGCATCACCGAAACGGAACCCGTATGAGCACCGACACCCTCCCCGGCCCGATCGCCCCGCCCGCGCGGCTGCTGATGGGCCCCGGCCCCATCTCGGCCTACCCGAGCGTGCTGACCGCCATGTCGGCGCCGCTGGTCGGTCAGTACGACCCCTTCATGACGGCGACGATGACCGAGACCCAGCAGCTGTATCGCGGGGTGTGGAGCACCCGCAACGACGCGACCCTGCTCGTCGACGGCACGAGCCGTGCCGGCATCGAGGCGGCGATCGTCTCGCTCGTGAAGCCGGGCGATCGCGTGCTGGTCCCCGTGTTCGGCCGCTTCGGGCACCTGCTGGCCGAGATCGCCGAGCGGGCGCTCGCCGAGGTGCACACCATCGAGACCGATTGGGGTCAGGTGTTCCCGGCATCCGTCATCGAGGAGGCGATCGCCCGGGTGAAGCCGAACCTCCTCGCCCTCGTACAGGGTGATACAT
The DNA here is from genome assembly GCF_000333415.1 of Microbacterium sp. B24. Lineage (NCBI taxonomy): Bacteria > Bacillati > Actinomycetota > Actinomycetes > Micrococcales > Microbacteriaceae > Microbacterium > Microbacterium sp. B24. Next base: position 46,395 of record NZ_BADB01000367.1, read on the forward strand.
CCACCACCATGCTGCAGCCGTTGGAGGAGATCGGCGAGATCTGCCGTCGCCACGGCGTGCTGTTCTACACCGACGCCACCGCGTCGCTGGGCGGCAACGCCTTCGAGGCCGACGCGTGGGGGCTGGATGCCGCGACCGCCGGACTGCAGAAGTGCCTGGGCGGTCCGAGTGGATCGTCGCCGATCACGCTCAGCGACCGGGCCGTGGAGGTGATCCGCTCGCGCACCAAGGTCGAGGCGGGCATCCGTGAGCCCGGCGACGAGTCGTCGGCCGACTTCGTGCGCTCGAACTACTTCGACCTGGGGCAGATCCTCGACTACTGGGGTCCGCGCCGGCTCAACCATCACACCGAGGCGACGAGCATGCTCTACGGCGCGCGCGAGTGTGCCCGGCTGCTGCTGCTCGAAAGCCGCGACGCGGTCATCGCCCGCCACGAGCTCGCCGGCCGTGCGATGCTCGCGGGCGTCGAGGCGCTCGGCCTCGTCGTCTTCGGCGACGTCGCCCACAAGATGAGCAACGTCGTCGCCGTCGAGATCCCCGTGGGAGTGCCCGGGGATGCCGCGCGATCGGCGCTGCTGGACGACTTCGGCATCGAGATCGGCACGTCGTTCGGACCGCTGCACGGCAAGGTGTGGCGCATCGGCACGATGGGCTACAACGCCCGGAAGGATGCCGTGCTCACGACCCTCGCGGCCATCGAGAGCGTGCTGCGCCGCTTCGGCGCGGCGGTTCCGGCCGGTGGTGGCGTCGAGGCCGCGGCCGACGTGTTCGCCGCCGCCCCGGCGCTGCTGCACGCGCCGCGGACCGGTGCTTTCGTGCCCGCTTCGATCGTCCCCGCGGAGACGGCGTGAGTTCGGCATCCCTCCTGCGGGCCGCGCCCGACGTCATCGCCGCTGCCGCGCGCCGTGTGATGGCGCGGTGCGAGGAACTCGCGCGGGTGAGCGCGGATGCGGCATCCATCGAGCGGGTCTACCTCTCGCCCGAGCACGCGCGCGTCAACCGGCTGGCGGCCGAGTGGATGCGCGAGCTGGGCATGCGCACGTGGCAGGATGCCGCGGGCAACCAGGTCGGGCGCATCGGTGATCCGGCCGCTCCCGCGCTGATGCTCGGCTCGCACCTGGACACGGTGCTCGACGCGGGCCGCTACGACGGCATCGCCGGTGTGCTGATGGCGTTGGAGGTGGTGCGTCTGCTGCGCGTGCCGGCGGGTCGTGACGGCGACGCGGGCGGAGACGGCTGGACCGTGCCGCTGCCCTTCGCGATCGAGGTCGTCGCGTTCTCGGATGAGGAGGGCACCCGCTTCGGCAAGGCGCTGCTCGGTTCGTCCGCGGTCGCCGGCACCTGGAACGACGCCTGGTGGGACCTGATGGATGCCGACGGGGTGAGCCTGCGCCGCGCGTTCCTCGAGTTCGGGCTCGACCCGGCGCGCATCGGTGAGGCTGCGCGGCGGCCGGGCGAACTCGTCGGCTACCTCGAGGCGCACATCGAGCAGGGTCCCGAGCTGGACCGCGCGGGAGAGCCGCTGGCCGTGGTCTCCTCGATCGCGTCGGCGCGGCGCTTCCAGCTGGTGGTGGAGGGCGAGGCGCGCCACGCCGGCGGCACGCCGTACGACATGCGTCGCGACGCGCTGCTGGGCGCGAGCGAGGCGGCGCTGGCGGTCGAGCGCATCTGCTCCGCCGAGCACCACATCGTCGGCACCGTCGGACGTTTCGAAGCGTTCCCCGGCGCGGTCAACGTGATTCCCGGCGAAGTGCAGTTCTCCCTCGACCTGCGCGGCGAGTTCGACGGTGAACGCGATCGCGTGTGGGATACGCTCGCGCGCGAGCTCGACGAGATCATGGGGCGACGGGCGCTGCGGTGGCGATCCCGCGAGGTACACAGCGCTCCCGCCGTGTTCTGCGCACCCCTCCTGCGGGAGGTGGTGGCCGGCGGCATCCGGGCGACACTGCCGCCGCGGTCGGACGCGCCGCCGGTGATCTTCAGCCGCGCCGGCCACGACGGCATGGCGCTGGGAGCGGTGACAGACGTCGGCATGCTGTTCCTGCGCAACCCCGACGGTGTCAGTCACCACCCCGACGAGTCCGTGTCCGCGGGCGACGTGGCCCACGGCATCCGTGCCCTCGCCGAGGCCGTCCTGTTGCGCGGCACCGAGCGGATCTGACCCGCCGCCGCGCTCCACACCGCCCGAGAAACACGGTCCGCGCCGAGAAACCCCCGCTGCAGAGATGTCTCGGCGCGAAAATGGTTTCTCGCTCAGCGCCGCGCGGCGCCCGCCGGCGCGCTCAGGGGCGCACGTGCAACTGCAGGGTGTCGAAGATCGTCGTCCGGCTCCCGGTGGCGATGGTGACGGTGTGCAGGAGCTCGTACCCCATCGCGCCCCATTCGTTCAGCTCCGACCAACGGTGTCGTATCTGATCGGAGTTCTCGGCCTCGGCGTCGGTGCGTGACTGCAGGCGCGTCTCGACGATGACATAGGCGTACTCGTCTCGGGGTTCGGATCGATCGCACGCCGTGTGCATGCGGGACCGGCGGTCACTGAAGATCAAGGAGCGCCCCCACCTGACGTGAGCCGATGACGACCACGATCCAGAAGACGGGCGAGAAGATCAGTCCCAAGATGATGGCGCGTGCGATGCGGAGGGACTCGTCGCGCTCGCGCTCGAACGACCTGCCCCCTGGGTTCGTCGTCTGCTTCACGGTCATGGTCTCTCCCCTTTCGTGCATCGAAGGCCGTCCCTTCCGTGCACACCGGAGACCACCGCAGCACGAGCGCAGGTGTCTCCCGCGTGCGTGGGAGGCGTCCGAGTGCGGCGCTGAGTGCCGGCCCCCCGGGATTTGAGTGGCGCCGGCGATCCGCACCGCCAGCTGCGCGCCGGCGCGCACCATAGCGGCCCCGCAGGGCAATGCGTGTCATCGCGCGTGGGGATGCGAACACTCCCTGGCGCCGCGTCGATCACTCATTCGGTGGGGGCATGCTCCTGCGCGGCGCTCATTCGGCGGCCCGAAGCACTCTGTGGCGATCGCGTGCGGTGGAGTGATCCCGCACTACCCGCATCGTCGACACGACCGCGCACCACACAGACAAGGAACTGATCCCGATGACATCAACGACCGAAACGACAGCTACCGCCCGCGACGATGATCGCCGCGGCCGCAAGAGGGCCTTCCTCGCCCTGGGCGCGCTGCTCGGCGTGGGTGCGCTCGCCACGAGCGCCTACTTCACCGATTCCGCGCTGCTCGATCTCAACGGCGGCGGCGGGTTCGGCAGCACCGACAACAAGTACAACATCCAGGTCTCGACGGGGATGGAGAACACCGTGAGCGACGTGAAGACCTGGGTCGAAGCGTTCCCGAACTCTGCAGCGATCACCGATATCCCGGGCGCGAGCAACCTCCTTCCTGGAGGTTCGGTGGTCGTGAAGATCCCCGTGCTGAACGAGTCGAAGAACTGGAAGTCGACGCTCAAGCTCTCCCTCAAGAACACGACGCCGGCGGCGTCGACGTCGGATCAGGGCGACCGCAACGCCGCCTACATGAAGCTGCTGTCTGTCGATGTGGCCGAGACGGCCGATGCATCGAAGGTCCCGACGACGTGGACCAAGACGGGGTTGACGATCCCCGCCACGGCGGGATCGAGCAGCACCGGAGTGGACCTGTCCACGCTGAGCCCCAAATCAGGAACGGTGCTCTACCTGAAGCTCACGCTGAAGGAGGGCACCACCCAGGCGGCGACCGACGCTGCGAACGGCGGGGCCGTCGCCATCCAGGCGGTTATCGACGGCACCTCGAAGAGCACGGACTGATCGCATGCGGGCACGACGACCCTCGTCCGCAGCGATGCTGGTCGCGCTGGCGGCCGTCCTGCTGGGCGCCGGCGGGGTCACCGCCACGCTCGGGGTGTCGCGAGGGACGGACGAGGGTCTCGTCGTGTTCTCGGCACCCGGAGAGGATGCCTTCCGGCTGTCGGTCGCCGCGTCGGCCGACAGCCGGTGGCTCCCGACCGCGGAGGATTGGCGTCCGGGAGGCGGTCGCCGCAGCGTCGTGCCGCTGCGCACGGACGGCGGGCCGCTGTACCTGCATCCCGGTGGCGCTGTCACGGTGTACCTCTTCATCCGCAACGCCAGCGCTGAGCTTTCCGGCGCGGTCACGATGAGTATCGTGCCGCCGCTCCAGCAGGAGGCACAGGACGAGTTCTTCGATCACCTCTGCTTCCGCGCCGTGACCGAGGGCCGAGAGGTACTCGAGGGAACCGGCCGCGTCGCGGGACTCGTCGACCGCGAGCTGTCTGCCGGCGACGTCCGCCGCGTCAGCCTGACGGTGGCGCTTTCCGCGGACGCGCCACCGTCCCTCATCGATCGCCTTACCGGTGTGCGTGTTCGCGTGCACGCGGAAAACCGCTGACATGACAGGAGAATCACCGTGACCGCCTTCCTCCTTGGGACCGAGCGCCCGCGCCCTCCGCGCGGCGGCCTCATCGTCCTGGCTACCGCGCTCGTGGTGGCTCTGTCGGCGGCACCCGTCGTGGCGACGAGTGCCGCGTTCACCAGCGGGGTGGATGCCGCGACGACCCAGTCGGGCGGCGTTCGCCTCGCCCAGGGGCCGTCGGAGGACGACCGCTATCCTGACGCGGCCCATCCGCATGAGATCACGGTGGACACCGACGGTGCGCAGAAGGTCGCTTACCTGGCGAGCGCGCCGGTGGGCCCGCCCGCGGTGGCGACGGCTTCCTTCACCGTCAACGTCCACGTGCTCACTCCGTCCCCGCACGTTGTCATGCATGCGCGACTGGTCGACCCCAGCCCCGACGCGCCGTGGCTGCTGTTCGACGTCCGCGCGGCGGGTGCGAGCCTGCTGCCCTCCGGCGCACCCCTGACGGCTGCCGAGATCTCCGCGCTGGACGGCGGGGCGGGGCTTCCTCTGCCCACTCCCGCCGCGGACGGGCTTGCGCTCACCGTGCGTGTGTGGCTCGCGCCGGCCGCGCCGCCATCCGCGTTTGCCGCGACGGTCGTGCCCGCCATCGCCGTCACTGCGGAGACGACGGGTGGTCGCACCGTCACGCTGACGGAGAAGCTCTCGTGACCGCCCCGACGACGACGCGGAGGGCCGGGCGCGTGGCGCGCAGGGCCGGGCGTCTGCGCCGGCCGGCCGCCGTCCTGGCGTTCGGGTTCGGCAGTGCGCTCGTTCTCGCCGCAGCGGTACCGCTGCCGGCTGCGGCACAGAGCAGCCAATCGATCGCCGTTCGTGCGCCGGCGCCGGGCCATGCGGTCGATGCGCGCTACTGTGCACCCTCGCCGGGGTTCACGCGCACCGCCACGCTCACCGTGCCGTCGACGGCGGGGCCGGCGGTGACGGCTGAGGACGGCCTGCGTGTCACCCTGCGAAGTGACAGAGGCATCGTCCTCGCCGACGGGCTGAGCGCCGACGAGCTGCGCCGCACCCGCATCGACCTCGGCCGCCTCGCCGCGGATGAGAGCGCCTGCGTGGTCCTCACGGCGCAGATGCCGACCACCGCCGACGACTCCTTCCGCACGGCGGCGGGCGAGGTCACGCTGCGCGTCGACAGCGAGGGGATCCGGCCCGGTGGAGCCCTCGCGGCGACGGGCATGAACGGCGACCACCTGGCGGTGGCGGTCGTGGCGGGCCTCGCGCTCATCCTCGTCGCCGGTCTGCTGCTCATCGGCGGTGCCCACCGCCGCGCGCGGCGCCTCGCGTGCGTCGCCGTGTGCACGTGTGGCGTCCTCGTCGTCGGCGCGCTCGCCGTCGGATCGTGGGCCGCGTTCACCGACAAGGCGGTGGTCACCGTCGCTGCGTCCGGTCAGTTCGGCATCGCCGTTCGCGACAGCGCGGGTATCGCGCGCCTGCCGCGCGACGGCCGCGTCACCGTCTCCTACGTCGACACCGGCGACCTCGTGCCGGGCAACACCGCCGTTCTCTCCTTGGCAGTTCTCAACAACTCACTCGCCGCGGACGGCCGCATGGCCCTTCGTCTCACCGCCGCCGGCACGCTCGCTCCCTTCGTCCGCTACAGCGTGTCGATGGATGCCGACGGCTCGTCGAGCGTCCTCGCGGGAACGCCCGACACCCCCGCGACCGGTGTCGCGATGAGCGGTGACGGCCTTCGCGCCGACCTCGGTCTCGTCGCCGCGGCCGGTATTCGGCTCGCCGACGGTGACACCGTTCCGAGCTCCGCGGCCCGTGCGGTGCGCACGTTGACCGTGAAGCTGCATCTCCTCGACGATCCCCGCCTTCACGATCTGACCGGCGGAGACCTCGCACTCCACCTGGAGGTCGTCGGGCGCTCGGCCTGACACCCAACCTCCCCCTCCACCACGCTTGAACGGTTGATATCTCATGACGACTTCCCTCCCCTCTTCGCCCATGACAGAGCGCGATGCCGCGGCGGATGCCGGTGCAGCGGCGCCGCGGCGATTCCTGCGTCTGCTTCGAATGCTGCGGGGCGCCGGTCTCTGGCTCGGCGCCCTCCTCGGGGTCGCCAGCGCGCTGATCGTCATCGTGTGCCTCCTCTTCCAGATGCGCCCCCAGGTCGTCATCTCCGGATCGATGGAGCCGGCATTGCCCGTGGGCTCGCTGCTGCTGGTCGTGCCGACGTCCGCGGACGAGATCCGACCGGGCGACATCATCACGGTGAACAGGCCGGGGGGTCGCGGCCTCGTCACGCATCGCGTGGTGACGACGTCGGTCGTCGACGGACGGGCGACTGTCGAGTTGAAAGGGGACGCCAACGCCACGGTCGATCCCGACGCCTATGTCGTCGGGGCAGCGGAGCGCGTCGTGCTCGCGATTCCCTGGGCGGGCTACGTGGCTGTCGCCGTGAAGTCGCCGCCGATCATGGCGGCGCTCGTCGTCGCAGTGATCGCCGTCATCGGCCTCGGGTTGCTCCCCGCGCGCGAGCGCGCGTCTGGTTGAAATGTTCCCCCGGTGACAGAGTGGGGAGACGATGTTCATGTTCACGTACGAGCTCCGAACTCTCCTCGCCTGTGTGCGTGAGGGACGATCCGCCCATGTCTGCGGTCCGGGCGGCGTGGGTGCGACGACGTTGCTCACAGAGCTGCGGACGACGCTCGAAGCGGAGGGCTTCACTCTGCTCGTGATCACTGGAACGCCCTACATGCGCGATCGGGAGTTCTTCGCGCTGCAGCAGTCCCTCGTCACGCTGCCGGCTTCGCGCGCTCCCGTGTCGTACGCCGGTCTCGTGGATGCGGCATCCGCTGCCCTTCTGGGCGCTGCGCAGCGCGCCGTCATCATCGACAGCATCGAGAACGTGGACCGGAGCACGTTGAGTGTGATCCAGGCGGCCGCCGACCGCACGGGGGCACCGGTCGTGCTGTCTCGCGCGTGGAGCATCGGGGCGCTCGTGCGCAACGGGGTGCGCTACACGAGAGACCCGGGCCGGCGCGTCGACCTGCGCCCGCTGGATTTCGTCGCTACTGCGGCGCTGCTCCAGGATCAGCTGGGTGGGCGCCCCGACACCGAGATCGTGTCGCGCATCTTCGCCAAGTCGCACGGCATCACCGGCCTCGCGCTTGCGACCCTCGACGGCGCCCGCGACAACGGCCTGATCGAGCTTCGCGGGGACCGATGGGTCATGACCGGCCAGAACCTCCGCAACCCCCATACGGACGCCTGGCTCGAAACCAGGCTCGCCGGCCTCGATCCCGCATCGTTCGACGGGTTGGAGCATCTGGCCGTCGTCCACTCACGCCCGCAACCCGAGGCCTGTACTCGGGTGGACGAGCAGACCGTGAAAGACCTCGAGGGGCGCGGCCTGATCTCGATGATCACCACATCGGCAGGCCACAGCATCGCCCTGAATCCGCCCGCGCTGAAGGACTTCTTCCTCGACACCTCGGGTCATGCTTTTGCGGGGCTGCAGGGCGATTCTGAGGCCGCCTCCTTCACTCCGGGCGTTCTCGCCCCGGCGAGCGTGGCGCTGTCGGTGCGGGGTTTCCGGGAGCACGTCGATCAACGCCTTCTCGAGCTTGCCGCGGCCTGGGAGCAGACTCCCACCGTGCGCACGGCACTGCCCTACGTGCAGACGCTGCTGGATGTCCCCCGCAGCGAGCGCACCCTGCGCACCGTCTTCGATGTCACCCCGTTGGCATCGGCTGCGACGCCCGAGGAGGGCTTCGACTTCGCCTTCCTCCACTCGTTGTGGGCGGGGCGCAGTCGTCGCGGTGATGCGCGATCGTCGGAGATCTTCCACGAACTGGTCACACTCTTTCCCGTCTGGGCGCGTTCGCTCGAGATCTTCAGTCGGCTTCTCACGCACGGCGCCGACAGCATCGGCGACGATCCGACGCAGGTCTTTTCCGACGTCGGCATCGTCGGAACGGCCGGTGAGGCGCTCTGCATCTCCACCTTCGCCTACGCGAGTCTCATCGAGGGACGCTTCGCGGTCGCGGCGGAGTGGGTCTCGCGGGTTCCGGACTCGGGCTTGCAGATCGTCCGGCGCTTCGTCGGTTTCGTCGAGGCGCTCACCGAACTCGTCGGCGGCGAAGCGCAGCGCGCCCTCGACCGCAGCCTCGCGCGCTTCCAGGAAGCGCAGGACGCTCGCGACCATGCAGGGATTCTGCTGCATGCCTACGTCGCGTCTTTGTCGCTGCTGGGTCTCGCCCGCTGGGATGAGGCCCTCGACGTCGTCGACTCGGCGTTGTCCTACGGGCCGTCGGGCACCGTCAACAATGGCTTGTACCGATCCCTGCTGTGGATGGGTTCCTTCATCAACCTGTGGCTCGGGGACACGAGCATCGCGGCCTTCTTCGAGGCAGAAGCGGAGAGTCTCGATGTCTCCGACGACGCCCTGCCCGGGATGCAGGGCGAGCTCGGCGGCATCCTCCGGCTCCTCATCCAAGATGCTCCCACGCGCGCGATGGAGGCGATGCGCGGCTTCGCCGAGCGGTTGAAGGGTGAACGTCGACTCTTCGCCGCCCTCATGACCGTGCGGATCGGGCTCGCGATCTGGCCGGACATCTCCTCCTTGGAGCTCTTCCGCAGCTACATGATCGAGGCGTACGGCCAAGATCCGGAGAAGCTGTTCGCGCTGGGGGTGGCCTCCTTCAGCGACCCCGAGCGCCTCGTCACGATGGCGAGAGAGTTCGGCGACGACCGCACCGTGCCGTTGGCGCTGCTCCTTCTCGCGGCGCGCAGCAGGCAGGAGCGCGAGAGCACGTCGTCGGAGCTCGGCGTCGCGATCCGGGTGGCGTTCGACGCACTGAAAGCGGATGCCGACATCCCGCTGACCGCAGCGGTCTCTCGAACAGCGGGGGCGGACGACGGTGCCGACGCGCTGTCGGCGCGGGAGACCGAGATCGCGTTGCTCGCTCGCACCCACTCCAACGCGGCGATCGCATCCCGGCTCGGTCTCAGCGTCCGCACGACCGGCCGCTGCGGATGCACTCACCGGTGTCAACCCCTACACGTTCCGCAGCGGTCGTCAGTCCGCGCAGGACGTCGCCACGGCGGGCACCTTCCTCGGCGACCTCCAGGGCAAGACCGTCACGGTGTTCGCCCAGAACAACGCCTTCGGCAAGGGCAACGAGGCCGCCGTGACGGCGATCCTCGGGGCGAAGGGAGCCACGGTGAACAGCGTGCTGGTCGCCGAGGACGTCACCGAGTTCACGCCGTTCGCCCAGCAGGTGCTGGCGGCCAAGCCTGACCTCGTCTTCGTCGCCTGGGCAGGTGCCACATCGGGCGCCATGTGGCAGTCCATGAGCCAGCAGGGCGTGTTGGACGCCGTGCCGGTGGTCACGGGGCTCGGCGACTCGGCGACGTTCGGGGCGTATGGAGCCGCTTCCGAGAAGATCAAGTTCCTGAACTACTACTTCCCCGGGGCGCCGGACAACGAGGTGAACACCAAGATGATCGACGCCGTCACCACGGCGGGTGGAACGCCCGACCTCTTCACTCCCGACGGCTTCAACGCGGCGCTGATGGTCGTGCAGGCCGTCAAGGCAGGAAAGGGCGACGTCGAGGCCATGGTCAAGAGCCTCGAGAACTACACCTTCCAGGGCCCGAAGGGCTCGCTCACCGTACGCGCCGGCGACCACGCCCTGATCCAGGACATGTATCAGGTCAAGCTCGTCGCGAACGGCGGCAGCTTCACGCCCGAGCTCGTCGACACCGTGCCGGCAGACCAGGTCGCCCCGGCGAAGAAGTAGTCGGCGAGACGGCATCCGAAAGCGAGGCGAAGCCGCATGAGCACCCCCGTCCCGTCCGCACTCCTGATCGACGGCCTCGGCCTGCAGATCGGCGGAGCGACCATCCTGAAAGACGTCGACCTGGATGTCGCGCCCGGCAGCATCGTCGGCGTGATCGGGCCGAATGGCGCCGGAAAGACCACGCTGTTCAATGTGATCTCCGGCGTCGCACGGCCGACCGCAGGTCGCATCGTGATGGACGGCGTCGACATCACCCGCGCGTCGATCGCACAGCGAGCGCGGACGGGGCTGGGGCGCACCTTTCAGACATCCAGCCTCTTTCCGCGACTCAGCGTCCTGGAGAACGTGCGCCTAGCGGCTCAGGTCGGCCTCGGCGGCAGCTTCTCGCTGCTGCGATTTCCCCGCAGAACGGATGCCGCGACCGAACTCGCCCTCGACCAGCTCGTGAAGGTCGGGCTCACCCACAAGCTGGACACGGCGGCCGGCGACATCTCCCACGGCGACAAGCGCAAGCTGGAGATCGCCGTGCTGCTCGCCACCGAGGCGAAGATCGTGCTGCTCGACGAGCCGATGGCGGGGGTCGCCTCCGGCGACGTCGCGGGACTCGTGGACACGATCCGCGAGATGCAGGAAGCGACCGGGTGCACGGTGTTGATGGTCGAACACCACATCGACGTGCTCATGGGCTTCGTCCAGAAGGTCGCCGTCATGTACTCCGGGTCGATCATCGCCTTCGACTCGCCCGCGCAGATCATGGAGAACCCTCTCGTGCAGAGCGCCTACCTCGGCCGAGGTCTGCATCCGGCGGGAGAGTCGGCCGCATGAGCGCACCGATCCTCACCGTGACGCACCTGTCGGCATCCATCGCGGGTCAGCAGGTCGTCGAAGACGTCTCGTTCGAGGTGCCGGCAACGGGCATTACGGCCGTCCTCGGCCGTAACGGGGTCGGCAAGACCTCGACCATGCGCGGGGTCCTCGGTCTCATCTCTCGTCGGGGTCGGGTCGTGCTCGCGGGTGAGCGCATCGACGCCCTTCCCACCCATCGCATCGTCCAGCGCGGCGTCGGCTACGTCCCCGAAGACCGCGAGGTGTTCGCCGGCCTGACCGTCGCCGAGAATCTGGCCCTCGCGGAGCGCGACCGAAAGCCGCGCCGTGATTTCGTCGCCGAGCTCTTTCCCGACCTCATGGCCCGGCGATCACAGCTCGCCGGCACGCTCTCCGGCGGACAGCAGCAGATGGTCTCGGTTGCGCGAGCGCTGCTCAATGAGAACCGCATCCTCTTGGTCGACGAGCCGACCAAGGGACTCGCTCCGAAGATCGTCGACGACGTCGCGCGAGCCCTGCAGGAGGCTGCCAAGATCGTGCCCATCCTGCTCGTAGAACAGAATCTCGACGTCGTACGGACCCTGGCCGACGATGCGATCGTGATCGCCGGAGGACGCGTGGTCCACACCGGCAGCGCGCGCCAGATCCTCGACGACGACGCGCTGACCACGCGACTGCTGGGCGTCAGCGCGGAGGTGCACTCATGAGCAGCATCGTCCTCATCCTTCTCACCGGTGTCGGCCTCGGAGCACTGTACTTCCTGGTCGCATCGGGGCTGAGCCTGATCTACGGGCTCATGCACGTGCTCAACTTCGCCCACGGCGCCTTCCTCACCCTCAGTGCATTCATCGGGTGGCAGGTGGCGCAGGCGCTGGGAACGGCATCGTGGGGATCGTTCCTCGTCTCGATCCTCGTCGGCGCCATCGTCGGTGCGGTGTTCGCGACGCTCACCGAGCTGGTGCTCATCCGACCGCTCTACGAACGCCACATCGAGCAGGTCCTCGTGACCGTCGGACTCTCCTTCGCGGCCGTCGCCCTGTTCGAGGGCATCTGGGGAACCGATGCCGTCAACATCGCCGGTCCCGCCTGGCTGAAGGAGACCACGGACATGCTCGGAGCGCGCATCCCCAACACCTATTGGGTGCTGATGATCGCCGCTGCGCTCGTGCTCGTCGCACTCGTGCTGTTCTTGAAGAAGACGCGGTACGGGATGATCATCCGCGCCGGTGTCGAGAACCGCGCCATGGTGACCGCGCTCGGCATCGACGTGCGCCGCAGCTTCACACTCGTGTTCGCGATCGGCGGTGCGGCGGCCGGCATCGGCGGGGTGCTCGCCATGCACTACACGACGTTCGTGTCGGCTCACCTCGGCGCGACGCTGCTCATCTTCGCCTTCATCGTGACCGTCATCGGCGGCCTCGGCTCGCTCACGGGGGCCGCGATCGCGTCGGTGCTCGTCGCGATACTGCAGCAGTTCGCCAACGTCTACCTCAGCGGCACGGGCGACTTCATCGTGGTCGTGCTGCTGGCCGTCGTGCTCCTGGTGCGACCCACCGGGCTCATGGGGAGGAAAGCATGACCGTCACCACCGGAGTTTCCCACCTCGTGCCGGGGCGCACCGGGGCCTTCATCCCCTTCGTCGTCGGTGCCGTCCTCGTCGTCGTCATGGCCGTGTTGCCGCTGCTGAACATCTCGATCCCCGGGAT
>NZ_BADB01000366.1:0-1782 GCF_000333415.1 Microbacterium sp. B24
AACCGGGGCTTGAGATTTCCGCCGACCCCGCCGATTCCCCACGATCGACCGTGCTTGAGCAGGTCGCGAACGGCGTGTCGTTGCGGATGGCGGTGCTGTACCTGGTGCTGGCCGGAGAACGTTCCGGCGAGCGCGACACGAACGCAGAGGAGCACACCCCGTGACGGTTCGACACCCCTCGGCGCGCCCGACGATCATCCGCGGGGCCCGTGTGGGCGACGAGGCGGCGACGGATCTCCTTCTCGAAGACGGCCTGATCAGTCAGGTCGGCAGCGGCCTGAGCCGCGCCGGCGCCGACATCGTGGATGCCGACGGCCTGATCGCCCTGCCGGGCCTGGTCGATCTGCACGTGCACCTGCGCGAGCCCGGCTACGAGGCGTCGGAGACGGTGCTGACCGGCTCGCGCGCCGCGGCCGCCGGTGGCTTCACGACCGTCTTCGCCATGCCGAACACCTCGCCCGTCGCCGACACCGCGGGCGTCGTCGAGCAGGAGCTCGCCCTCGGCGAAGCGGCCGGCTACGTGCACGTGCAGCCGATCGGCGCCGTGACCGTCGGCCAGAAGGGCGAGCGGCTTGCGGAGCTCGGTGCGATGGCGTCCTCGCGGGCCCGCGTGCGCGTCTTCAGCGACGACGGCTTCTGCGTCTTCGACCCGCTCATCATGCGTCGCGCACTCGAATACGTGAAGGCATTCGACGGCGTCGTCGCCCAGCACGCGCAGGACCCCCGCTTGACCGAGGGCGCCCAGATGAACGAGGGCTCCGTGTCGGCCGAGCTCGGCCTGACCGGATGGCCGGCGGTCGCCGAGGAGTCGATCATCGCCCGTGACGTCCTTCTCGCCGAGCACGTGGGCTCGCGCCTGCACGTGTGCCACCTCTCGACGGCCGGTTCGGTCGACATCATCCGCTGGGCCAAGAAGCGCGGGGTGAACGTGACCGCCGAAGTCACCCCCCACCACCTGCTGCTGACCGAGGAGCTCGTGCGCGGCTATGACGCCCGCTACAAGGTCAATCCGCCGCTGCGGCGCGACGAGGACGTGCAAGCGGTGCGCGAAGGCCTCGCGGACGGCACGATCGACATCGTCGCGACCGACCACGCGCCGCATCCGGCGGAGGCGAAGTCGTGCGAGTGGCAGGCGGCGGCCAACGGCATGGTCGGGCTGGAATCCGCCCTGCGCGTCGTGCACCAGGCGATGGTGCAGACGGGGATGCTGTCCTGGGACGACGTGGCCCGCGTGATGTCGGCCGCCCCGGCGCGCATCGGACGGCTCGAGGATGCCGGCACGCCGCTGGCCGTCGGCGCCCCGGCATCCCTCACGCTGTACGACCCCGCCCCGGTGCGGACGTTCGGCCGCGACGACCTGAGGGGACGCAGCATCAACTCGCCCTACCTCGGACGGGAGCTTCCCGGCGAGGTGCGGTGGACGTTCTTCCGCGGAGCCGCGACGGTCACCGACGGCGTCGTGGCCCCGACCATGGGGGAGGTGCGCGCATGAACCGCGAAGGTGCCCTTCTCGTCATGATCGCCGTCGCGGTCGCCCTCCTGGCGCTCGGGGCATTCGCGTGGCGACGACGATCGCGGCGGGATGCCGGGATCGTCGCGCCCTTCGGTGAGGCGCCGGATGCCGCTGCCGTCCAGACAGCGACGAGCGGGTTCTACGTCGCCACCACGCGGCACGGCGACGCGCTCGAACGGCTCGCCATCCGCGGACTGGGCTTCCGCTCGCGCGTCGACGTCACGGTCACCGACCGGGGCGTCGCGCTCGACCTCGTCGGTCAGCCGCGG
>NZ_BADB01000365.1:0-5270 GCF_000333415.1 Microbacterium sp. B24
GACCCCGCACGGGCGACTACCTCGGCCGCGTCAACTGACGAGCGGTCTTCGAAGCGATGAGCGCACGGTCCAAGGCGCGCAAGCGCGCCCTCGACATCCTCTTCCAGTCCGACGTCCGTGGCGATGAGCTTGCGGTGACCCTCGCCGCGGAGGCGAAGCGCGCGGCGAACGAACCCGCTCGCGAAGCCTCGTGGCTGTACGCGCGCGAGATCGTCGACGGCGTGATCGACAACCGCGACGACATCGACGAGCAGATCGTCACCCACGCGCGCGACTGGAAGATCGAGCGGATGCCGGCGGTCGACCGGGCGATCCTGCGCCTGGCGGTGTGGGAGCTGATGTTCAACGACGAGGTGCCGGCCGCGGTGGTGATCGACGAGGCGGTGGAACTCGCGAAGGAGTTCTCGACCGACGACTCGGGTTCGTTCGTGCACGGCGTGCTGGGCCGGATCGCGCGCACCGCCTGAGCGGTGCTGCCGGTACCATCGCGCCCCGAGAGGCACCACGAGTGGCCTCCTTCCTCGAACTCCGTGTCGATGAGCCCTGGCTCATCGGGGTCGTCGGCGCGCTCAGCGTCGGATTGATCGTCTTCCTCCTCATCCGCCGACGCGTCGAGCGCTGGCCGTTGTGGGCCGCGCTGTCGATGACGGTCGGCGCGAGCGCGGCCATCGCTTTCGCGCTGTACGCACGCAAGACGAACCTGTTCGGTATGCCATTGCCCTGGCAGGCGGTCGTCTGGGGTGCGGGCGGTTCGGCCGCCGTCGGGCTGGCCGTCGCGAACCTCGTGGGGGCTCCGTGGCGGCGGCGAGCGGTCGCTGTCCTCGCCATCCCGATCTTCCTGATCGAGGCGACGCTGGGGATCAATGCGTACTACGGGCTCACACCCACCGTCGCAAGCTTCTTCCACCTTCAGATCAACCGACCGATCACGCTGCAGACGGGAACGAGCGGACTCGACGGCGACGTGAACCTCTACCGCACGTGGCAGCCCCCGGCGGATATGCCCACCACGGGTGAGCAGGGAACGATCGAGATCCCCGCAACGCAGTCAGGCTTCGCTGCCCGCACCGCCGGCATCTACAAACCTCCGGCCGCCCGCACGGCCCATCCGCCGCGCCTGCCGCTGGTCATCCTGATGATGGGCCAGCCGGGCGACCCGGATCCGCAGTACATCGCAAAGGTCCTCGACGCCCAAGCCCAGAAGAACAAGGGTCTCGCCCCATACGTGCTCGTCGTCGATCAGCTCGGAGACCCGAGCCGCGATCCCGCCTGCGCAGACTCGGCGATGTACGGCAACGTCGAAACGTACGTGACGCGCGACGTGGTCGCTTTCGCTCGTACACTCCCCATACAGCAGAGCCCCGGCCAGTGGACCATCGCCGGCTATTCGAACGGGGGCGGGTGCGCCTTCACGTACGCCGCCGAGCACCCCGACGTCTGGGGAAATCTGCTGTCCGTCAGTGGCGAGATCGATCCCGGATCGGAGCACCCCGATGAGACCGTCGCAGACGTCTTCGGCGGCTCGATCGCGGCGTACGACGCCGCCAAGCCGACGAGCATCCTCAGCTCTCATGCGGGAGGCTATCCCAACGAGTGGGCATTGTTCACCGCTGGTCAGAACGACCCCGCTTACATCGATCAGGCCCGCCGCGGGGCCGCAGCGGCTGCGAAGGCAGGGTGGAACGTCGACAGCTACGTCGTCCCGGGTGCCGGTCACGTCGTCGACGCGCTCGAGGGTGGACTCGCCGAGGGCTTCGCCCGTCTCTCCCCCCGTCTGGGGCTGTCCGCGCCGTAGAGCGGCATCGCCTGAGCGGCGCTGACGACTCCCACGCGTAGACTCGGGAGCTGTTCGACCAGGAGGACGCATGCGCATCACAGGCCTCGGCCACGCCGGAATGTTCATCGAGACGACGGGCGGCAGCATCCTGTGCGACCCGGTGATGGGCCCGAGCTTCTTCGGGTCGTGGTTCCCGTTCCCCGACAACCGGGGCCTGGATTGGGAGCGTTTCGGCAAGGCGGACTTCCTCTACATCTCGCACCGTCACCGCGATCACTTCGATCCGACACTGCTGGAACGGTACGTGCCGAAAGACATCCGGGTCCTGCTACCCGAGTACCCGACCGACGACCTCGAAGTGGACCTGCGCCGCCTCGGCTACGACAACATCGTCTTCACGCAGGCGGGCCAGACGCTCGAGTACCCCGGCGGGCTGAAGATCATGGTGACGCCGCTGCGTGCGCCGAGCGACGGCCCGATCGGCGACTCGTCGCTGAGCGTCGACGACGGCACCGCGAGCATCCTCAACCAGAACGACTCGCACCCGCTCGACCTCGAGCGCCTGCTCTCGTTCTCCAAGCCCGACGCGTACTTCACGCAGGTCTCCGGCGCGATCTGGTGGCCCATGGTCTACGACCTGCCGCAGGACTCGAAGCAGCACTTCGCGAAGCTGAAGCGCGACGCTCAGAACAAGCGCGCGATGTACTACATCGAGAAGGTGGATGCCGAGCACGTCTTCCCCATGGCAGGCCCGCCCATGTTCCTGCGCGACGACCTGTTCCGCTTCAACGGCTGGGGCGTGGAAGACGACTCGATCTTCACCGATCAGCGCCAGTTCCTCACCCACATGCGCGCCGAGCGTCCGGATCAGAAGGGCTACGAGTTCGTCCCCGGCACGCAGGTCGACCTCAACGGCGGCACAATCGAGATCACGCAGACTCTCTACACGCCCGAAGAGATCGACCGCGTCTTCGAGGACAAGTGGGCGTACCTCGCCGAGCAGCGCGACAGCCGTCAGGCGGAGGTCCTCGCCGAGATCGAGACGCGGGCCGAGCCGATGGCACCTGCGGAGATGCTCGCTGCGCTGCAGGAGTGGTGGGAGCCGCTGCTGCGTCGCGCCCGCACGATCCGCACCGGCGTCGGCGGCAACGTCCGCTTCCGCATCGGCGAGCTCGACATGGTCGTCGATTTCCCGAAAGCGAAAGTGCGCGAGTACGCGGGGGAGGAGTGCATCTACTGGTACACGATCCCCGCCGATCTCGTCTCGACGAACATCCGTGATCATGAGATCGACTGGTCGAACTCGATCTTCCTGTCGATGCAGTTCGCCGTCGGCCGCAGCGGCAAGTTCAACGAGTTCCTCACCACGTTCCTGAAGTGCCTGTCCCGCGACCGCATCGAGTACGTCGAGAACTGGTACGCGGAGCAGTCGGATCAGACCGAGGACGCCGAGATCGGCGAGTGGACGATGCAGCGGCGCTGCCCCCACCTGCGCGCCGACCTCACCAAGACCGGCAAGATCGAGGACGGCGTGCTCACCTGCGCGCTCCACGACTGGAAGTGGGACCTGGCCAGCGGGCAGTGCCTGACCGCGCCCGGGCACCCCATCCGTGCATCTCGGGTCGTCGAGACGCATCCGCGCGGGCGACGTAGCCCGTCGCCGACACGCGCATCACGTCTCCAGCGACACCGCACGCCGCGCGAGCGTGTTCTCATGCGCTTCGCACGCCTGTCCTAGAGTGAGCGTGAACAGCACACCCGCGGTGCGCGAGGGGAACCGTGACATGAGAATCGACCCGCTGCATCTCGTCGACGTGTTCGTCTACCTGGTGATCCTCAACCTCACCGCGCAGTTCGTGCCGAGCGTCATCTCGGAGAGCTTTGCCGTCTCGCTGGCGACGGCGATCATGCTGAAGCTCGTGCTCGAGGTCGTGCTGCGCGTGAAGAAGGCGGTCGTGGCGCGCCTGCGTGCAGCCTCGACGACCGCGCGGCGTCTGACCTCGGTCGTGATGCTCGTGCTGATCCTGCCCGGCAGCAAGTTCGTCGTGCTGTGGCTGGAGGACGTGCTGTTCGGCGACGCCGTTTCACTCGGCGGGTTCTGGCCGGTGACGCTGCTCGTGCTCGCTCTCACCGCCGCCCGCGCCGGTGTGCGACGGGCGGTCACACCGGGGCGATCCACAACCTGAGGTGCCGCACGGGTCAGGTAGAGTGGAGTCGAACCACAGCAACCTTTAACACCGTCCAGAGAGGCGGAGAAGGGAGCGGCGGATGAGCACCGGTAACACGCGTACCGTGATGCAGACAGCCGACATCGCCCGCGCACTGACTCGGATCTCCCACGAGATCCTGGAGTCCAACAAGGGGGCCGATGATCTCGTCCTCCTCGGCATCCCGACTCGGGGGGTGACCCTCGCCGGACGCATCGGCGCCCTCCTCGGCGACATCTCCGGTACCTCCGTGCCGGTCGGTGCCCTGGACGTGACGATGTACCGGGACGACTTGCACCGCAATCCCACGCGGACTCCGCGTCCGACGCAGATCCCGGCCGGGGGCGTGGACGGCAAGACCGTCGTCCTGGTCGACGATGTGCTCTTCTCGGGGCGCAGCATCAGGGCCGCCCTCGACGCACTCGGCGACATCGGACGCCCGGCCGCCGTGCGGCTCGCGATCCTCGTCGACCGCGGGCACCGCGAACTGCCGATCCGGCCCGACTTCGTCGGCAAGAACCTCCCGAGCGCCCGCAGCGAGCGCGTCAACGTGCACCTGGCCGACGTCGACGGCATCGAAGAGGTGACGATCGCGTCATGAGGCACCTGCTCGACACCCGCACCCTCGCTCGCGAGGACGCCCTGCGCATCCTGGACGTCGCCGAAGACATGCGCGACACCCAGTCGCGCGAGATCAAGAAGCTGCCCACGCTGCGCGGCAAGACGATCGTCAACCTCTTCTTCGAAGACTCCACTCGCACCCGCATATCCTTCGAGGCAGCGGCCAAGCGCCTGTCGGCCGACGTGATCAACTTCTCCGCAAAGGGCTCCAGCGTGAGCAAGGGCGAGTCGCTGCAGGACACCACCCAGACGCTGCAGGCGATGGGCGCGGATGCCGTGGTCATCCGTCACGGCGCCTCCGGTGCTCCGCAGACGCTCGCGACCAGCGGCTGGATCACCGCCGGCGTCGTCAACGCCGGAGACGGCACCCACGAGCACCCGACACAGGCGCTCCTGGACGCGTTCACCATCCGCAAGCGCCGCTTCGGCGACGACAGCCGAGGCCGCGACCTCGCCGGTGTGCACGTGGCCATCGTGGGGGACATCCTGCACTCGCGCGTCGCCCGCTCCAACGTGTGGCTGCTGCACACGCTCGGGGCCCAGGTCACCCTCGTGGCGCCCCCGACGCTGGTTCCACAGGACGTGTCGCGATGGCCGGCTCGCGTCGTCTACGACCTCGACGAGGCACTGGCGGCACGCCCCGACGCGGTCATGATGCTGCGAAT
>NZ_BADB01000364.1:0-2127 GCF_000333415.1 Microbacterium sp. B24
GCGTAGAAGCTCCCGAGCGCGTTCCGGCCCGTACGCGCGAGCTCGCCGTAGAGATGCCCGTAATGAAGAAGCCGGAGATCACAAAGAAGACGTCCACACCCACATAGCCGCCGCTGAACCGTGTCGGCCACAGATGGTTGAGCACGACCGCCGATATCGCGACAGTGCGCAGCGCCTGAATGTCGATACGGAATGAGCGGGAAGCCGGCCGCCCAGCCCCCGACGTATGCAGATCTGAATGGGCGGGGGCGTGCGTCACGACGGGACTTCCTCTTCTGCGACATCCGATCCAGGCCGAAGCGACGGTGCTGGGCGCGCTCGAATGCAAACGATCAAGCCAGGGAGTTGTTCCACATCGAGAGCGCGGATCCGATGGCCATGTGCATGTCGAGGTACTGGTACGTACCCAAACGACCGCCGAAGTAGACGTCTCGCTCCCCGGCCTGCAACTCGCGATATGCGAGCAGGCCGGCGCGGTCATCGGTGGAGTTCACAGGATAATAGGGCTCGTCGTCCCGCGTAGCGAATCGGGAGTACTCACGCATGATCACGGTCTTATCGACGGGGTAGACGTCCTTGCGCTCAGGGTGGAAGTGCTTGAACTCGTGGATACGCGTGTACGGCACGTCAGAATCTGGGTAGTTCATCACGCTGGTTCCCTGGAAGTCCCCGATACTGAGCACCTCCTCTTCGAAATCCAACGTGCGCCACGCCAGTTCGCCCTCGACATAGTCGAAGTAGCGGTCAACAGGCCCCGTGTACACGACAGGCACGTGGCCGACGACGGCCTTCTTATTCAGGGGCTGCGACTCGTCGAAGAAGTCGACGTTCAGTTTGACGTCGATGTTGGGATGATCGGCCATCCGCTCGATCCACGCCGTGTACCCGTCCGTCGGCAGGCCCTCCCACTTGTCGTTGAAATAGCGGTTGTCGTAGTTGTATCTCACCGGCAACCGACTGATGATGTCGCCGGACAGCTTCTCCGGGGAAGTCTGCCACTGCTTAGCGGTGTAGTGGGCGAAGAACGCCTCGAACAGGGGTCGCCCGACGAGGGCGATGCCTTTCTCGGCGAAGTTGCTCGCCGTCTTCACATCGAACTCGCCTGCCTGCTCGCGCACGAGCGCCCGGGCCTCGTCAGGCGTGTAGGCAGCCTGGAAGAACTGGTTAATCGTGTGGAGGTTCACGGGCAGGGAATACACCTGGCCGTTATGGGTCGAGTACACCCGGTGTACGTAATCCGTGAAGGTTGTGAACCGGTTCACGTACTCCCACACCGTCGCATTGGACGTGTGGAACAGATGGGCTCCGTAGCGGTGCACCTCGATACCGGTCGTTGACTCGTTCTCGCTGTACGCATTACCGCCGATGTGGTGCCGACGGTCGATGACCGTCACCTTGCGACCAGCCGCAGCCGCTCGCTCGGCGATCGTAAGACCGAAGAAACCCGAACCGACGATGAGGAGATCCATTGAAGACGCTTTCGTTTGAACAGTGACGTCGCACCGACCCGATCGCCAATCCTACCTGTCGGCCCGCGGCCGACAGTGCCGCGCGCAGACCTGCGCTACGATCAGCGCCGAGGTACCGATCAGCCTCGGAGGTCGAAATGCGACGACGCATGAGCATCATCGGTATGGCTGTCTTCATCGTTGCCGCCGCTGTCTCATCGACAGGGGTAGCCTCCGCGACAGGCGGAGATCCCACGCCGTTTCCGCCCGGATACAGCCGACTTGCTGGAGCAGATCGCTACGAGACCGCGGTCGCGGTGTCAGGGCGCTACTCCCCCGGCGTCCCTGTCGCCTACGTGGCAACGGGAGCCAACTTTCCCGATGCGCTCTCGGCTGCCGCGGTCGCTGCGTCCGATGGCGGCCCCCTTCTCCTGACATCCCCGGATGCACTGCCCTCCGTCGTCCACGCCGAGTTGTCCAGACTCCAGCCCGCGAGCATCGTCGTGATTGGCGGCTTCGCTGCGGTGTCACCCTCGGTGGAGCGCTCACTCGAGGGCATCGCACCGACCTCGCGTATCGCAGGGGACGATCGATATGCAACGGCACGCTCGGTGGTCTCTTCCGGTTTCGCCACCGCGCCGACTGTCTTCCTCGCAACAGGCGCATCTTCCCCGATGCG
>NZ_BADB01000363.1:0-2358 GCF_000333415.1 Microbacterium sp. B24
ATCTGGCTCATGGACGACGACGTCGAGGTGCTGCCCGACGGTCTCGCGAAGATGGGCGCCTGGGCGCCGCGGTTCAAGTCGATCCAGGGGCGGCGCTACGACTTCGACGGCAGCGAGTTCTATTGGCAGTACCGCGTCGCAGAACCGCTCGCGATCCCGATCCCGTTCGCGCCCAGCGGCTTCGACGAGTCGGGCTACAAGGAGATGAACTCCGGCTGCTTCGAGGGCATGTTCATCCACCGCGACATCGTCGGGCAGATCGGTCTGCCCGATCCCCGCTTCTTCATCTACTGGGACGACCAGACCTACGGCTGGCTTGCATCGCGCATCACACGCTCGGTGATCGTGAACGAGTTCGTGCTCCGCCGCACGCGCGAGATCAAGCAGTGGGACATGGGCATCCGGCACATGAACGCGTCGAGCAACGCGTACCGCTACTACATCATGCGCAACCGCGCGATCATCAAGCGCTATTACCGCAGCCTCAGGGTCTACAACCCCGTGCTGTTCGGCCTCGGCACGGCCCTGACCTTCGGCAAGGAACTCATCCGGCTCCTCTTGGTCGAGCGCACCGTCCGGGGTACCTCGAACCTGTTCCGAGGCCTGCGCGACGGACGCAAGATCTCACGGGATGCCGCCTGGAAGCCCATGCCGCCGCTTGTGGCGGCGAGCGCGGCATCCTGACGACCGCCTATAAGTTGTCGACGCCCCAGCCGGCGTCCAATCGCCGTCGGCATCGACTCTCAGCGGCTTAAGACCGGCAACGCCGCTTCCAACATCGGGCGCAGCATCCGTGCGTATACGAGGTTCAGATGGTCGGCGTCGTAATAGACGGGAACGCCGCCGACGACCGCATAGCAGGTGTCCGTATCGCAGAAGTAGGGCGTCGGATCAAACGCGGTGACAGCAGGATCATCTAGCTGAGCAACCGCAAGAGTAAGAGGATCGGCGGGCTGGGCTTGACTTCGCGGCCGCGCACATGCCAATGGATCGCTCACGTTCAGCACAACGCAGTCCGGGCTTCGGACCTCTCCGTTAAACGGGGGGTCCCCGATGACCAGGATCCTCGACCCCGCATCTGTCCATGAACGCCAGTCGCGTTGCAGCCCCTCGGTGAACTGCTCTTCTGTCGACCGCCGGGAGCCGTCGTCCACAAGATCGTGTCGGGCCGCCATCGAGGTGATCACCAGGTCCGGCGCGTCGGCGATGATGGTCTGCGCCAGATCTCGATTCCACGTGCGGCAACGCTCGCGATCCGCTTCTCCCCACGCGGAGCGGAATCCAACAAACGCGACGTCGGCCGTTGGGCAGCCTCCCATAAAGCTGATCGTGAGCTTCCACCCCCGCTCCCGCGCGATGTCGAAGATCGGACCTTGCCATTGTTGCGCGTGAGAGTCGCCGATCAGCCACACATTCGGCGGGTTCTCCGCTCCCCTCGAAAAATCGCACAGGTGAGTAGTGGCTTTATCGCCGTAGGTCATCTCCTTCAGAAACTCACCGCACTCTGGCGGAGTGTAGAAGTACTCATTCCGCGCACCGATATCCACTGACTCCGCGCGCCCGAAGGGGTCGGCGCAGTTGTTCGCGGGCATCAGGGCGTTGGGGCCCACACACGGTCCCTCCGCAACCGGTGCCGTCGGCGAGTCGGCTGCAGCTCTGACGGAGTAGCCCATCAAGAGTGCTGCCGCTCCGAGGGCGACTATCGCCATCCCCCCGATCATCCCCAGCACCGCTCGACGCGTGGACGTTCTCCACCAGCGGGCACTCTGCGCAGGGCGCTCCAGCCAGCGCCGCGTGAGACCCGCAAGCACGAGCGCGAGTATCAGTACCCCAACCCGCACCGGCCCGGTCATCTCTCGGGAGAGAACAAACGGCGCGACCACGATCAATGGCCAGTGCCATAGGTAGAGCGAGTAAGAGGCATCGCCGACCCACTGCACGGGACGCAGGCCGAAAAGCGGCGACCACGCGGTACGCGTGGACAGCGTCCCGGCCGCGATCACTGCTGCAGTCCCTGCAGCAGGCAACACGGCAGCAACGCCGGGGAAGGGTGTCGTCGGCCCGTACAGTGCCACTGACATTGCAATGGCTATCAGACCACCGGTGGCGAGGAGATTCCCCAGAGCAGGCGACGATGATATCCGCCGCTGCAGCGCGAGAGCGACAAGGCCGCCCAGCGCGAATTCCCACGCTCGCGTGAAAGTAGCGAAGTACGCCTGCGCTGGTGACGCATCTGTGAAAAGGACGCTGGCCACGAACGATGCCACCGCGACGAGCAGAAGCGCGATGATGCCGGCTCTGCGCGCCGAGCCCGATGCACGACTCCGCGCCACCAGGCTGACGGCACCGAGCATCAGG
>NZ_BADB01000362.1:0-7340 GCF_000333415.1 Microbacterium sp. B24
CGACCGCCCCCACTCAATAGTCTGTTGTCCACATCGACACGAGGTACACCGTGAGCACGCCCTTCGACACCGGCCGGCAGGCCGCCGAACCGCAGTTCCGTGCGGCACCCTTCGGGGCGCCGCCGGCACCGCCGGCGCAGCCGTACGGGTTCCCCGTGCCGCAGGAGTCCTTCCACCCCGCGGAGCTCGCCATCCCCGAGCTCGACGACTTCTCCTCGGTGCTCGAGCACACGACCGTGCACCGCTCGACCATCGGGTGTGTCGTGCCTGCGTACAACGAGGAGGAGTCGATCGCCGACGTGCTGCGCTCGCTGCTCGGGCAGAGCCGGGTGCCCGACGTGATCCACGTCGTCGTCAACAACACGTCCGACGCGACGGTCAAGATCGCGTCGGAGTTCAGCGGTCCGCACGAGATCACCACCGAGCTGGGCGAGCAGTTCACCGAGGTGTTCGTCCACGACATCGGCAAGAACCCCGACAAGAAGGTCGGAGCGCTCAACTACGGCTACGCACTGGTCGAGGGGTACGACTACCTGCTCGGTGTGGACGGTGACACGATCGCCGACCGCCGGGCCGTCGAGTTCCTCGAGGGCGAAGCCGTCGGCGACTCCCGCATCGGCGGGATCTCTGCGATCTACTCGATCGATGACCGCCCGATCAAGGGCGTCATCGCGAAGTTCCTCATCGCCGGCCAGCGCACCCAGTTCGCGGCCTTCAACCTGCAGAACCTGTTGCGCGGGCGCAACATGGCGGTGCTGGGCGGGCAGTTCTCGATCTTCTCGACGACGGCGCTGCGCGATGTCATGAAGGCGAACCACCAGAACTCGCCCTGGGTCAAGGACAGCGAGGTCGAGGACTCGCTGCTGTCGCTGCAGATCAAGAGCGCCGGCTACCTCACCAAGATCAGCCCCTTCGCCCGCGCCGACGTGGGCGGAATGACCACGCTCAAGGGTTACGACGCCCAGCAGGTGAAGTGGACCTACGGCGCGATCGAGCTCATGTGGCCGGGTCAGCGCGGCGACACCAAGGGGCAGCCGTTCCACCCGAACCTGCGCCTGCGGTGGTTCGAGAACTTCTCGATGCTCACCAACCTCTTCGTGCGCGTCGCCTTCCTCACCCTGCTGATCGCCTCGCTCTCGATCAACGCGTTCGTCTTCTCACCGTGGTGGCTCATCCCGCCGGTGGTCGCGATGATGCTGAACCTGCGGGTCGCACGGGCGATGGAGACCTGCAACAGTCGCGATCTCCTCTTCGCCGGCCTGATGTTCCCCGCGGAGATCTTCATGTGGGTGCGCATCAGCCACTTCCTGCGGTCGTGGACGCGGTTCCTGTCGCGCAAGAAGGTCGACAACTGGGCGATGCAGGCCAAGGCCGAACGCGGCGGCGGCAGCATCGGCCACTGGGTGCCGTTCATCATGCTCGCCATCGTCGCGATCGCGGTCGCGGTGATCTGGAACATGCTCGACCCGGTGGCGCAGTCGGCGATCCTCTGGGTGGGCTGGCCCATCGTCGGGGTGGTCACGGTCATCCAGACCGTGCTCATGTCGTTCCGGCTGTTCCGTCGCCACCAGGGCTTCAAGGTCTGACGCCCCGCGACGAAGACCCGCGGTGCCCGTCGGCGACGCTCCTCGGCGTCGCTCAGGCGGCGTGCTCTGCCGTCAGCCGGTAGCCCACGCCGCGCACGGTCTCGATGTACCGCGGGTTGGCGGGGTTGTCGCCGAGCTTTCGGCGGAGGTTGGTCATGTGTGCCTCGATCGCGCGCTTGTCGGCCTCGCCCACGAAGTAGCTCGTCACGTACGACTCCCCGCGCAACACGAGGGTCAGATCGGCCTTGCTGCGCACCCGCCGCTTGGACTCCATGAGGGTCGCCAGCAGATCGAACTCGGTGCGCGTGAGCACCAGCTCCTGACCGGCGATCGCGGCGACGCGCTGCTCCGGGTTCACGGTGAGATCGCGGTGCGCGACCCAGCCGGGCCCGGTGTAGGCGACCACCTCACCGGCGGCCCCCGCCGTGGCGAGGGCGCTGCCGGGCGACTGGGGCCCGACGCTCGAGGGCACGACGATCGGCTGCGCCGGCGGCGCCGGTGCGGCGGGTGCCGCCGCGGACGGAACGGGTGCGGCGGATGCCGGGGCCGTCTGCTCCTGCGGCTGCGCAGGCGCTGCGGAGGGCTGCGCGCCGTCGAAGCTGTAGGGCGGGTCGGCCGGCGCGGCGGGAGGCCAGCCGGCGGGCTGGGCCTCGACCGGTGTCGGCCAGCCGGGGGCCTGCGGCGGATACCCGTACCGGCGGCGGGAGCCTGCGGCATCCCGTAGTCGGGCACGCGCGGCGCGCCCGGACGCGCGCCGGGGAAGGACGGGCCGCCGACCTCCTGGCGCGGCGCGGCCAAACGCGGCGCGCCGCCGGCCGTGGCGCGCGGGCGGCGCAGGAGCGAGTCGATGCGAGCGCGCAGCTCGCGCGGGCGGAACGGCTTCACGATGTAGTCGTCTGCGCCGGAGCCGAGCCCGACGACGACGTCGGCCTCTTCCTCGAGGCCGGTGATCATGATGATGAACGTGTCGCTCTGCGCGCGGATGCGCCGCGCTGCCTCGAATCCGTCGATGCCGGGCATGTTCACGTCGAGAGTGGTGACGAGAGGCTGGTAGGAGAGCACCGCCCGCACGCCGTCGATGCCGTTGCCGACCGACACCGTCGAGAAGCCCGCGGCTTCGAGCACCTCGACGATGAGGTGACGGATGTCGGGATCATCCTCGATGATCACGGCGGTTTTCATCGGTAACGAAGGATCGGTCATGGTCCCGGGACTCTCCAGTAGGGGGGTGTGGAGCACGGTGCTGAGCCACAGTCTAGCCACGCGCCGCAGCGGCGGGATCGAGGCGGCGTCAGCGCACGCCGCTGGTGAGTTCCGCGGCCGCGGCGGGCCACCACAACCCGGCCGCCGGACCGCCGTTGCAGACGCCGTCGCTCTCGCCCGGAGGTTTGATCCAGAGGTTGGTGTCCACGACGTCGTCGCCGAAGGTCCCGGTGGCATCGCCGACGCGCTGCCCGGACGGGTTGCACCAGGTCGCACCGGCGGTCGCGACGCCGTTGCGGGAGGTGTCGATGATGGCGTGGGTGCCGCCCAGGCGGTCCGACAGGGCGTGCGCGTAGGCGAACTCGTCGTACGTCGACTGGTAGTTGGAGACGTTGGTGGCCACACCGCGCACCCGGTCGATGATGCCCATCTGGCGAATGAGCTGGGCCATCTCGTCGGGGCTGTGCCAGGCGCTGTGTCCACCGTCGATGTAGATCCACGTCGCCGTCGACGAGAGGGCGTCGACCGCGCCCGAGAGGAAGCCGGCACGCGTCGCGACATCCCCGCACTCGCTGGTCAGGGCGATGCTGTCGGGTTCGAGGATGATGATCTTCTGCTGGTCGGGCGCCGTCTTCAGCGCCTTTCCGATCTCCGCGACCCAGCGGGGGTAGTCGGCGGGCGACAGGCCGCCGGCGGAGTGATTGCCGCAATCGCGGTCGGGCAGGCCGTAGACGACCATCGCCGTGGCGCGATTCTGATCGCGGGCCTGGGCGATGAGGTCCAGAACCGTTCCGCCGACGGTTCCGATGGGATCCTGCTCAGGGGTCAGCCAGTAGGCGGTGGGCTGCGCGGCGAGGTAGGTCGTGCCGGCGGTGGCATCGGCATCCATCGGCAGGTTCTCGAGCGCGATCCGTGCCTTCGACTGCTGCGGCGCGATGACGGTCGTTCCGACGGCGGGCGGCTGGGCGAGCATGGCATGCACCCCCTGGGTGACGGCGATCCCCACCCCGGCGATCGCGCCCACCACGATCACGGCGGCGAGGACGATGACGGCGATGACGATTCCGCGTCTCGGCACGCGCCGAGGGGACAGGATGCGCCTGCGGGGGGAGGAGGACACGTCTGAACTGTACCGGTGCGGGGAGCGCGGGCGGCCGTTCAGAGGTCGTTGCGGTCGCGACGACGGCGAACGGCGAGGGCGACGAGCACGACCGCGCCGGCGAGGACGAGCGCTCCGCCGCCTACCCAGACGCCGACGAGCTGACCGCTGTCGCCGCCGGTGCGCGGAAGGCCGTCGGCGCCGGTGATCGACGCGCTGGCCGTACCGCCGGCCGAGCTGCGCGAGATCGCAGCGATGTTGTAGACGCCGCTCGCGGTCGCGGGCAGGACGACGCGGACCTCGCCGAGGGCGCCGTTCGCGTCGGAGGTGCGTGTGGTGCTGCCCGTGCTGATGCCGAGGTGCACCATGGCGAACGACGTGTTCGCGCCGTCCTGCCCGGTGACGGTGATGGTGACCGGCTCATCGGCGCCGAACGTGCGCTCTGCGCAGGAGAACGACAGGGTGCCGCCGGCGGTGATGCTGGCCGGAGAGGTCGTGCACGAGTCGACCGGCGGGTAGATCGTGGAGGCGTGGGCCGCGTTCGGGGCGAGCGCGAGAACGACTCCCACCAGGGCCGCCCCCGCGGCGCGCGCCAGACGGTCGGCGGTACGGCGGCGCGAGCGGGTCATGGAGCTTCTCCCTGCGGTGTGCACCAGACCGGGGACGAACCGGCCGAGCGTGCGATGCAGGGAGTCTACCCCGCGCCGCAGGTGGCCACGACGACGGGAGCGCGCGCGGCATCCGCCGTCGGCGTGACGACGGCCTGGGCGTCGCCGGCGGCGGTGTTCGCCCGGACGGTGACCGTCACGCCCGTGGATGCTCCCGGGGTGAGGTCGATGCCGAAGGTGAGCACCCGGCGTCCCTCGTGCACGCCGCCCGCGAAGCCGGCGCCGTTCGTGGCCGTCGCCGAGACGAGCTCGAAGCCTTGCGGCAGGTAGATGTTGCCGACGACCTCGGCGGCGCCCGGCGCCGTGCCGTAGACGCCGCCGCCGGTGATGTACTCCGGCAGCGCCGTTGCGGCGTCGGCGGGCGCGCGGCTGGTCAGGGTGAGCTGCAGGGTGAGCTGGCGGGGCGCGCTCTGCCCGCCCGGCCGGCACGACGCCCAGGCGAGAGAGACGTCGGGGTCGATGTAGTAGCTCATCTTCGACCCGGTGCCATCGTTCAGAAAGACGCCGAACCGTGCCGTGTGCGCGTCGGTGACCGGAAGCTGACCGGCCACGACGGTGCCGTCGATGATCGCCTGCTCGTCGGCGTGCGCGCTCCAGGCGAGCAGGCGATGCTCTTCGCCGGCCCGGGTGAGGGCGGAGATGAGGCCGGATGCCGAGCCCCGCCCGTCGGCGAGGGCCTGGAAGACCGCGCCGGCCGCACCGGCGAAGAACGCGTCCTGATCGGCGGGCTTGGCGTACCGCAGGTACACCTCGTTGAGCAGCAGCGGGATCGCGTTGTCGGCGCTGAGGGCGTCGCCGCTCGGGAGGGCGACCGGGCCGGTGGTCTGCAGCAGGTACGACAGCACGACCGGGTCGATGGCGAGCACGCCGTCGACGTCGGTGCCTGTCTTCAGCCGGTACATCTCCCGCGCGATCGGAGCGTCGACCGTGAAGTCGGGGATCTGCGTGAGGTTCTGGAAGTATCGCGCCGGCTTGGTGTCGTAGATCTTCGTGACCTCGTCGGGCAGGGCGACGACCGGGTTCGTGAAGCCGCGCGGCAGATCGCCCGACGAGAGCGCGCCGATCAGTGACAGGCGTCCGTCATCGGCACGCAGCACCACCGCGGCGCCGGCGATGCCGCCCAGCGAGCGCCACTCGGCGTTGTTCTGGACGAGCACCAGGTATGTTCGCGGTCCGTTCCGACCGAGCATGTCGGGCAGCAGCCGCGAGGTGCGCGACAGGGTGTCCACGGCGGTCGAGACGGTCGAGAAGAGATCGTCGGCACGGTCGACGGCCGTGCCGACGGCGCCGATCAGCGGGGTGCGGTCGATGTCCTGCACGGCGACGGCGGCGTCGGCTGCGCGCGTCGCGGCATCCTGGGCGGGTGTCACGAGACCCGCGAGGACACTCGTGTCGAGGCGTCCACCGACGGGGCGCAGGCCGTCGATCGACACGTTCTGAGCGGCTGTGGCGAGGGGCAGCAGACTCTCCCGAAGGAGTTCGTCGGATGCCGCGGCGACGGTGCCGAACGCCGCCAGCTGCGGGCCGATCCACGGCGTGTGGCTGGCGAGCGCCCAGACGGGGTCGGAGGTGAGCTGGTGCGCCTCGGACGCGTCGGCGGCCAGCCGGGCCAGCGTCGGCGCGGCGGATGACGGGTCGGCGGCCAGCGCCGCGGTGCTCTGCGCTGCTCCGGTCTGTATCCGCTGCAGATGCTGGTAGGCGAGTGCCCCGCGCACACCCACCCACACGGCGATCGCGACCGCCAGCAGCAGCAGACCGGCGACGGTCCACGCGAAGATGCGGCCCGCGGTGCGCGCCGGGCGGGGGAGTGCGCTCACGCCACGATCCTACGGGGAGGCGCTCAGGCGATCACGCTCGCGCGCTCCCAGCGGTCGCCGCCGGCCAGCTGCGCCTCGTCGGCGGCGGCGGCGGCGGCCGTGATGAGGTCGTCGAGGTCGTAGCCGATGCGGGACACGCTCGCCCAGCCGATGCTCGCCGACAGGCGGACGGCGATCGATTGGTCGGTCGAGACGGTCGCCACACGCTCCAGCAATGCACGCAGGAGGGGGCGGACGGCGGCCTCATGGCGCGGCAGCAGAACGAGCATGCGCGAGGGTTCGAGCCGATCGAGATCGGCCTCGGCGGGGAAGACGGCGGCGACGTCCGATGCGAAGCGCTCGAGAACACGGCTGTACGCAAGTGCGCTGGAGGCCTCGCGCAGCGCGATCGGGTCGTCGAGGCGAACGTCCAGCAGCGACCACCACGCGTCGTCGAATCGCTCCGCGCGGGCGAGTCGGTCACGTGCGATGACCCGGAAGCCGGCGACCGTCGCCGTCACTGAGGTCGGGTTCTCGGCCCGGGCGAGCAGCAGCAGTGTGGTCAAGGCGGTCACGAGCGTGATGGCCATGACCACCGGGGTGAAGTCCTCCGTCGGAGGGAGGTTGTCGACCAGGCGCAGGCGGTCGCCCACGAGGTCGGTGCAGAGCCACACCAGGGAGAACACCGCCACCAGGCCCGACGACAGGGCGAGCGGGATGATCACGCCGCGTGCTGCCGTGCGCACACCGACGAGTTCGATCGCCGTGGCTGCGGAGATCGCCGCGAACACGACGAGCTCGACGTTGCCGACCGCGTCTTCGGCGGCGGTGCCCGAGGTGAGCGCGACGGTCACGATGACCACGAGCGTCACACCGATCACCGCCGACAGCAGGATCGGTCGGCGCCCGCGGCGCGCGCGCAGGCCTACCCACACGAGGCCCAGAGCGAGGAGCATGAGTCCGTCGCTGAGGGCGNGAGCCAGGCGTG
>NZ_BADB01000361.1:0-16517 GCF_000333415.1 Microbacterium sp. B24
CAGCGTTCTTCGAGTAGTGGATGATGAGTCGGCTCTCGCAGAGGCCGCAGAACAGCGAGCTTTTGAGATAGTGGTTGTGCACTCGTGCCTTCTCACCGGTCAGGCGCGACGCGAACACTTCCTGGCACTTCCGCCATGTGCTCTGGTCAACGAGAGGCGTGTGTCTTCCGGGATAACTCGTGTTCTGGAAGGTGACGATGCCGAGGTAGTACGAGTTGTTGAGGATCTTGTAGAGCTGGCTCGCTGTCAGCGGTCGTGCGGCCCGCTTGGGCGTGGGAGGACTTGTGAGTCCGCGTGCGGTCAGCTCATCGAGGAGCTGGTTGATGGTGTACTTGCCGGTTGCGAATGCCTCGAATGCCCAGCTGATCTGCGGGGCGCGAGCGTCGTCGAGCACGACGGTCCGAACCTCGCGGCCCTCGTCGTTCACAGCTGCGCGGTTGCGGTAGCCGATGGGGGCTCGCCCAGGCGTGCCGCCGGTCTTCGCTTTCTGACTCATGCCCTTGACGACCTCGTTAGCGAGATTGCGCGAGTAGAACTCGGCGATCGAGCTCATGATGCCGTGAAGCAGCATGCCGGACGGCGTCTCATCAATGTTCTCGCTCACGGAGACGAGACGCGCATTTGCCTGTTGGATAGCCAGGTTGATAGTGACATCGTCCGCACGGCTTCGTGCCAATCGGTCGACCTTGTGCACGATGACGAAGTTCACGGGGTTCTCGGCGATGAACTTCAGCATGCGCTGCAGGTCAGGTCGATCAGCGGACCGAGCTGATTCGCCGCGGTCGACGAACTCTTCAACGATCTCGGCGCCGAGCGATTCGGCCTTCCGGCGATTAGCTTCGCGTTGCGCGGGAAGGCTGTAGCCCTCCGGATCGCCGTCGCGCTCGGCCTGTTCTTTAGTCGACACACGTAGGTATGACACCGCGCTCAAGCGGGTTCCGACCGGAGGTGTGAGGGTGGTTGTTGCGTTCATGTAGTCCTCCTTTCTCGCCGCCGTTCGGGCGGACTTGACTCCTTGATTCACGCTCGCTTCGCCTGAGAACTCGAGATGTTTGGCGACGTGGAGTTCGCGCCGTAGACCTCACTCTGTGCGATGTGGCTGTTGCTCTTCGCTGGTGATCGGTATCTGAGGTGGCCCAGGCGGGGCCGGTGGGTTTGTGGTCCGTGGTGGCCCCGCCTGGGTGGGTGCGTCACACGTTCTGTTCGCGGTCGTGGTGGTAGACGTAGACCGTGTCGTCGTCGAGTTCGACGATGGTGAACAGCTCGTTGAGGCGTTCGCGGACCAGCGCCTCGTCCCAGGTGAGGAGGTCGGTGATGTCAGCCCCGGCGTTGTCTTTCACTTCTGCGTTAGCGAGTGCGTGGGGCCATTCGAGGACGTCGGCGAGGTAGTCGCGGGCTTGCTGCCAGGTGTCGTAGTGCCCGATGAACGCGTCGTCGCAGTCTTCGATGAGACGCGGCGTGAGCGCATCGGTGGTGTTGACGTAGAGCAGGTAGATCGCGAAGGCTCGCTGGTCTTCCTCGGAGAGGCTCTCATACTCGTGGAGCAGTCCGTTGGAGGCGTCGCCTTGTGCGGACAGGTACCGGGCCAGTCTGCTGATGAGCGAAGCGGTGACCGCTGGCAACTGCTGCGTGTTGATTATGGGTGTCATATCTTCCCTCCTTTCAGGGTGAGTGATTGATCCGGATGCTCCGTTGTGCAGCACCCGCTTGCGTCACGGCGACGGGGTGATCGCCGTGAAGTTTTGGGCACGGGATGGGCTGAGGAGAGGGACTCGGACGCGGGTTCGTGCGGATCGGCCTGCGTGGTGAGTGACGCGAACGTCGCGCCGGCCAGCTGCGTAGTGGTGGCGGCGTGTCGTCGATATGTGCAGGTTCTCTCCTTCCCATTGACGCTCACTTCGTGTTCGAAGTCGAGAGGCTTCCTGTTGTGGAATTGTCTTCATTACCTGGGGAAAACTCGGTGCCGCCCGAGTTCGCGGTGGGTGCCGGTTGGGCGTGGGGCCAGGCGTCTGGCTGAGCGTCTGGCCCCACGCGTGGACGGTTAGTACTCCTTCCACCGCTCGATAGCGGGGGTGAGTGTGATCTGACTGTCCTTGAGTAGCGTCATGAACAGTCCGAAGTCGCTCTGCCGCCGTGCCAGGTACTCTTCGCGGGCGACGAAGAGGTCTGGGACGTGGGTTTCCGACATGAAGGTCACCGCTTGAGTGGAGGCGGGCCGGTACCCCTCGCGGTCGCCGTACTCGATGTACTCGGCGACGATGATCACGCCCTTAGCTCTGGCGGCTTTGGCGATGAGCTCTCGTTGCCGGGTGAGCGAGTAGTCGCCGACACGGCGGGGTGCCCGGTCGTCTTCCTCGTTGCGGGCCCTCAGGTAGGCGACCCCTGTCCGGTAGGTCTCTCCGAGGTAGTGCTCTTCGTAGATTGATCTGATGTGCATGGTGCGCCTCCTTTCGGCTGAAGCGCCGAAGCCGTCCCCTGTCCGTCTCAGGAACGTCCCCGGTCTGTTTGGTTGTGGATTCCCCACCCGTGAAGGCGGAGCTTGTGCCGCCCCCAAGCTGGGTGGGGCGAAGTCTGTTGTCGGGGCTACTTGTTGAAGACGTGCCACCAGCCGTCGAGGTGAACGACGTCGTAGGTGTCGTGGATGCGTTGGTCGATGACGGCGTGGTTCCAGGTGAGGTGGTCGTCGGGGATGCCCTGTTCGTTCGTGACCTTCTCCACGGCTTCCAGCCAGCCGAGTCCTTCGAGGACGTTGTGGCGGAACTCCGCGAAGGTCTCCCAGGCGTCGGCGTAGCTGTCGTAGAAGTTGTCCAGGATGTCTGGAGCGGCCAGGTCGGTGTCAGGTAGAAGCAGGTAGGCGGCGAAAGAAGCTCCAGCCTCTTCGATGCCGCGGAGGACGCGGAGGGCGTCGTCAGGGTCAGGCAGGGCGGCCAGGGAGCGTTCGGCGGAGGCGGCTGCTTCGGGGCCGAACGGTGCTGGTCCGCGGTCGCGAGGTGGCCCGCCTTCCGGTTCTGAAGGCGGTGGTGTTTCGGGGTTCATGCTTCCTCCTTTCTGGACGCGGGTGCGTGGATGCATTCGGGGTCTCTGATCGTGGCGGTGAGCTGGTCGGGGGTGATGACGCTAAAGAGGCGGCTCGGCAGTCCTGCGTCCGCGGCGATGGCGCGGGTAAGCCGCTGAGTACGCCGCTGGGTGGGCACGATCCAAAGGACTCGGGGGAACACGCCGTGTTCGGTTCGTGCCCGCCCGGTGGCCTTGTAGGCGGCGTAGGTGCGGCACTTCTGGAGGAGGACGGGCAGGCTCTCGGTGCCGCGGTCCACCTCCAGGTACCAGTGGTCGTCGTAGTCCGCGCTCGCGATGGTCGCGAACAGGTCGGGTTTGAGGATGGCGGTCCGCCCCTGCGGGGTGAGGAAGCTTCGCCAGGCGTCTGGTTCGACCTGGAGCTCTTCGACCGTGAGGGTATCGGTAGCGGCGAGCTCGTGCAGGGTGATGGCGGTGTCGGTTATTTGGAGGCTGTGTTCGAGGAAGGGCCAGGCGGGGTCGGCGTAGCGGCGTCGGGGTGAGTTCGTTTTCCTGGTGAGTCGTTCCCCGGCGGCGTCGAGGTGCCAGATGTAGGCCGCGGAGCCGTGCGGGTGGCCGCCCACCCGGCGTTCGAGCCGAGTAATGAGGCGCTGCTGCAGGAGTCGGTCCAGGACGCGGAGGGTGGCGCGGGTGGCAGCGTCTTGGCTCGTGTGTCCGGTGAAGTAGCGGCGGCGGAGGTGGCTCGTGGTGGCGTAGCGGAACTGGGCAAGGAATCCGAGGACGTCGCGGTCCCGGTCGGAGAGCGTCTCCTTAAGCCGTGCAAGCTGGGCTGGGCTGACACGCGATGCGGCGTGGTAACTGTTCATCGGGCGGCCTCGCTTCCTGGTCGCTTGCTCTGGGGCCTAAGGGATCCCGCCGGGGGCGGGATAGTCGGCTCCCGTAAGGAGTTGGGATCGGCGTGAAATCGGCGAAGTCGGGCGGAATCCGTGGAAGTGATCCGATGGGCGATCCGACACCCCCTCGCCTCTTCTAGAGCGCTCATTTCGGGCTCCGTTTCGTGCGCCCGATCGGCTCGTCATCGACCTCGTCACCTTGCCCCTCACCATGTGCGTCGGCCTCCGCCGTCACCCTCTCCGCGGGACGTGGTGCTGCGTCGGGCTTCGCTCCGTAGCGGGCGGACGCTTCGGCGATGACCGCGTCGGCGGAGGAGACCGCTTTCGGAGGCGGCAGGACGCGGCCGGAGAACCAGCCGGTGCGGGTGCCGTGGTGCTGCAGGCTGGTGTAGATCTCGTAGGGCGGGAGCCGGGAGAAGTCCTCGGCATCGAGACCAGTGAGACGAGCGGCGGTCTTCGCTTCGGCATCTTCTTGGCCGAACAGAATCTTGTTCCTCGCGTTCGCGTCGATCGCGTCGAGGAGCTTGGCGGGCATCTGGCCGCGGTGCTGGTGAGCCAGATGCCAGGCGGCTCCGAGGGAGCGGGATTGTTCGAGGGCTTCGGCGAGGTCGCCGAGGTGAAGGAAATTCTGCGCCTCGTCGATGTAGATGCTCACCGGTGCACGCTGCTCCTTCGGGGCGGCGGAGCGGGCTTGGATGAGCTGCCATAGCTGCGCCACCACGAGGGATCCGAGCAGCGACGCCGTCTGGATACCGAGCAACCCCTTGTTCAGGCTGACGATCAGGATGCGGCGCTTGTCGAACAGATCCTCCAGCCGGAAGGTGGGGTTCGTCTGCTCCAAGACAGCGCGAACCCCGGGTCGTAGGAGGAACTGGCGGAGCCGGGTCATGACGGGGCCGACAGCGTTGGCCTGCTGGCCCGGGCTCTTCTGCTCGTACTGCGCCCAAAAGTCCAGCAGCGACGGATCCTCCACCCGCGCAAGCACCGACCGGCGATACCTGTCATCCGTGAGGAGCTTTGGGAGCGCGGCGAGCGACGCATCGGGGGCGTACGTCAGGGTCAAGAACGAGGCGTGCAGCGTGTCGGCGGTCAGAGGACCGAAGGCGTTCGGGAAGAGGCCGCGGAACAGGTCGAGCATGATCTCCGCCACCAGTGGGCGACGCTCGTCACCGTCGAGCCCGGTGAGGCCGGCGAACGGGTTGATCCCCGCGGGTCGGTCCATGAACGGATCCACGATTGCCACCTCACCCGTGCGGTGCTCCGGGATAAGCGACAGAGTGTCCATCGCGAGGTCACGCTTCGGATCGATGACCACCACCGACCGGCCGGCGTCGATGTCCGCCTTGATGAGGTGCAGTAGCAGCGTGCTCTTTCCCGCTCCGGTCGGGCCGTAGACGTGCGTGTGCCGGAGGGCGTCCTCGATCCGGATGCCGATGGCTGCGGTCGAGCCTGGGGCGGTCGCCGTGGCGAAGACGCGTTCCTTTGCTCCGGTGAAGCCGGTTGGTGGTGGGACGATCTTGGGGTGTCGGCTGGGCAGGCCCGGCAGGTCGCCGTCCTGGATGGGCCAGGCCAATAGCGGCAGGAGTTCTTCGGACGTGAGCGCGAGGGGCTGGCGGAGCGGGACAAGGCCGGCGTCGAGGTTGGCGGGGTTCTTCGTGGTGAGGGAGATATTCACGCCGCTGGACTGCAGGGTGCGGATGGCCGCGAGCAAACTGTGGACGAGCAGACGCCGCCGAACCGGCGAGGGGCTGGTGACCCCGATGCGCACGACGGCACGGAACCGGTACTGGGCGAGCTTGTCCTGCATGCGGGAGCGCACCGCCGTCGACGCAGGCGCCGCACCACGTAGCAGCAACCCTGCGAGCGAGGTGCTCGGGTCCGGCGCTGTGGTGGGCAGCATCTCGGGGGCCAGCGCCCTACCGAGCACGACTTGGAGGACGAGGACATCATCCTTACCCGTCGCCCCTGACAGTGCCGCCAGCACCGCACGCAGAGTCTGTCCATGCGTGTCGGTCGACAACGCCAGGTGACGGCCAGTGATGCGGATCCGTCCGGCCCGTTCGACGACGGCGCGCGGTTCGACGGGGGCCGCGACCGTGAGACCGGGGATGAGACGGCGCAGGGTCGACATCGCGGCCGAGAGGTCGGTGGGGTCGCCGCCGATGAGATGCCGCGTCTTTCCGGCCTCGGTGCGAGCTTCCCAGACGAGGCCGCCACGCGCAGGGTCGGCCGCGAGGGCACGGAGGAAGCCGAGCAGCTGCTGCTCGTCGATGGGCGGCTGGAAGTGAAGTTCGCGCCACTGGGTCATGAGTCGCTCCCTTCCGTGTCGGCTTCGGGTGCGTCGTCATTGGGCTGGACGGTCGATGGCGTTGAGGCGTCAGGCCCACGGTGTTCGCGTTCTTGCATGGCGGCGTGTTCGAGGAGGGCGCGGGCGAGCTTGTCGTAGTCGGGATGCTCGCGGCGTTCGCCCACCACACGGATGCGGTACTGGCGGCGAGGGCGTCCCCGTCCTCGCTTCGGTGACGATGACCGGCTCATGAGCGGCCCCCTACCGGAACCACCGGTCGCGACGGTACCGGAGGACGATCACCGTCACGGTGATCACGACTGCGAGGACGACGGCGAGGAGCAGCCACACCCATATCTGCTGGATGAGCCACACGGCCAGCCACAACAGGAACGCGGCGAACGCCACCATCCCGCAGGCCGACACGAACCGGCCGAGCAAGGTCTTCTCGGATGAGGACATCAGGAACCTCCGAAGGGATGAATGACAGCTGGATCAGGTCAGGCACAGTCGGACTCCGAACGCGGGTCGAGGTCGCGGGACGGCAGGCCGTCGCTGGGGACGGGGTAGCCGGGGATGCGGACGTCGGACTCGACCTCGTTGCCCCAGATGTCCCAGCCATAGGTGGGCCGGCGGGCGAACAGCTCGAGGTAGGGGCCGGGGCTGAGGCGCTCGATCATGACGTGGACTTCCTCCGGCTTGTGGGAGTGGTCCTGCCTGGGCAGCATCGTGAAGCTGCGCTGCCCGCGGAACTTGACGGGGAGCTTTCCGCGGACGCCGAGCAGCAGCGTCTCGTGGGCGTGGCGGAAGTACTGGCCGAGGCCCATTTGGTCTTTGCCCCAGACGAACTCGTCCTTGAACTCGAACCCCCACGCCCGCATAACGTCCTCGGCTACGTACCTGGTTGCGGGGTAGCACCAGAGGTAGAGATGGGCGTTGTCCTCGGCGAGGTCGGCCACGGGCATCGCCCTTATGGCTTCGAGGCTCATAAGTGGGTATTTCGTCCCGGCGCCGAGCTTGCCCTCCTGCCCTGCCTTCCAGGGTGGATCGGCGAGGATCGTCTGGTAGCGGCGCCGATTGTTCGGCGGCGGGCCTTCGAGGTTCTTCTCCGGGGTATCGGGGTGATCAGTGTTGCTATTGGTGGTGTGCATGGAACCCTCCTTCCTGCAGCGGTCTTGTTCATTCGCCGGGCGCGATGACGCGGGGTCCGGCGGCTGCCCCATCACGTATGAGGCATGAGGTTCGAATCGCCAACTGTCCGATCGGGATCAACAGGGGTAGAGAAAGCCCGGGGCGGTGCAATCCAGGAACGTCCTGATGTCACCGCCCCGGGCTATCCGATCGATCAGTCCCTCGGGATCTCGCCACGGGCGATGAATGACTCCCGGATAAAGGCCTTGCGGGCCTCGTGTGCTTCGGCGCCGAGCGCGGCGGACAGGTCGAGGATCGTGCGGCGGAGTTCCGCCTGGGTGCGGTCCAGCTCAGCCTCGATCGTGGCGATTCGCTCCTCACGGCGAGAGCGGACCCATGCGGTGAAAGCCTGGTAGTTCTGCACACCCGTGATGATGAGGCCACGAGCCAGTACGGGCCGAAGATCGCGACGGCGAAGATCATGAACGTGCTCATGATCACGACCACCGTCGGATCGCTGCCGCGGCCCCCAGCGTGTAGGAGTCGACGATTTCGCGGTATCGGGCTTCGCCGAGCGGGGCGACCGTGATGAGGTGCTGCTCCAGCGCCGTCAACGCTCCGACATGCTCCAGGGCGGTGTGGGTCAAGAACGCCCGCCCGTCTTCGGTGAGCTTCGCGACGATTGCGCGGGTCTGCACCCGCTCGACCTCGCGTCGCGTCTGTCGCTGCAGGCCGAGGCTCAGCTGCGACAGGCCGGATGATGCGCTGCCACCGAACGGTGACAGTTCCTTGCTCGTTTCGAACATCTGATTTTTCCTTCTTCTGTACGTGGACTGCGGTGGATGGTTCGCTGGTTCGAGAGGTCCGTGTCGAGGGGGTGTCGGCACGGACCTCTCGCTAGACCGAGTGGATCGCCTACTCGCGGGTGCTCGGTGCCAAGGGCTCGGTGTCGAGTTCATCGACGTCGAACGGATACGTCTCTGCGAGTCGGGAGGCGATGGGGTCGAAGGCGTTGTCCGGAGATGCCCTTCCGGGGATAGGCCATGAAGTTGCCATCGTTTCGGTCCTTTCGATTGGTCAATGGGGGCTCTTACGTCGGTCAGCTAACACGGCAGATCGACGCTCGCAACCAGCGGCGCATGTGTCGTTGTGTCGGCTGTCGTGTCTCCGATGTGTCGCTGATGTGGAGTTGAAAACGCAATGAGAAAGCCCGCATCCGTGGTTGGATGCGGGCTGGTGGCCCAAGATGATTTGCGGTTTGTGTCGTGCTTGTGCTTCGGATGTCAGCGTTTCTTTGAGACCTGTTTAAGATCGGCGGCGCGAGCGAGTTCGTAGGTGTCGCGGCTGAACGCAGGGTGGTTGAACCCCTGCCACCCAGTAGGCAGACCGTTGATGTAGTAGCCGCGATCGGATTCGCGACTCCTCCACCCTGCGATCTGTCCGGCAAGCGGTCCGTCTTGTTCCGGTCGCTCTCCCCAGAAGGTGATGTCCACACCATCCCCCGTGTCCGTTGCTGTGCGCAGGAAGAGTCCAGTTCTGTCGCGGGCGTCGTATCGTGCCCCTTCGGTGATCCCGATGATGGCCGTCAGGTACTCCTCGAAGGTCGGGCACGCCAGGGCGGCGCGGCCTTCCATGAGCCAGACGAAGACGAAGTCCAGCACGCACCGGAGCTCGCTCTCCGGGTGCTCGATTCCGCGAGCTATGGCGTTCCGGGCGAACTCGGTGTCGTCGAACTCTTCGTCGAAGAACTGGTGGAAAGCCTCAACGGCGGCGAAGACGCGTTCGTGACGGTCGAGCACTTGGTAGGCGCGAGGCCAGTCCCCGAAACGTGTCCGTGTCGTGTCGTACTTTGGGTTTTGGGCCATGGGGTGGCCTCCCTTCAATGAGGGGCCACCCTCGGGTGCGTATTATACAACTAATGATAATCATTGTCAATAGGTGGTGCTGTTGTATGCTCTCGCCATGGGGCGAGGCTGGGGCGGCGAAGAAGCATTTCGCATCCGGTTTCAACTCGCCTCGCTCGTTACGGGACTGGCGCCAAATTCGGCGGCTGCACGCTCGCCTTCGGTCGCTCAGACCACAATGGCTGCGACGCCAACCCTCAACACTGTTGTCCGCAGCCGCTCTGGGCTTGGCGCGGACTGGACCGATGACGACACCTGGGCCTTGTTCTGCCACGTGGTCCAGGGCTCTGAAAGCGCGGAGCCCGGAATATTGGCCGCAAGGGAGATGCTGGGATGGGGGCCCGAGAGTGACGCGGGCGACAGCGTGGCGGACAAGAAGGAACGCGCGATTCGGCATCTTGGCCGGGATCAATCTGGGGAGAGCATCCGCTTCAAGAAAGACGAAACTCGCGGTCACTACATCGAAGACGGTGGGGCACTGGCGGAGATCGTCGACGCCCTCGGTGAACTCCTGTTCGAGGCCTGCGCCGAGGAGCGGCTCAAAGCGTTCCACTCGGAACACCACCGCGCCCCAGAGCCCACTGCGCATCCGACTCATCGCGAGAATCGCGACCAACTAGACGATCCGGAGCCATGGGCCCTGGGCGACGCCACGTCATCCCAATCTGCTACGGAAGGGGCCGCGCACCAGAGTCCGGTCGGTGCTCCGACGCCCGATGACGCCGTTCTACAAACTGAAGCACCCTCCGCGCCTGATGACTGCGCCCAAAGTGCCCGCAGGAAACTGAAGAAGCGCAAGCGGCTCCTTCTGTGGTGGACAACAGGAGCGGTCGCTGTGCTCGGCCTTACTGTCCCGGTCGTAATCGCGATGGCTAATGCCGCGTCGAGCGCTGAGGCGGAGGTGGTGGCTGTGGCTGCCCCAAAGATGGTGAGTGACCTCGACTGGGAGGGTGCTAAGTTCTGGCTCCCCGCCGAGGCGAATTCCTTTGCAGGGCTTCCAACGCCCAACTATGACTGCGCCAACCCTGACGTGCGGAGCTGGCTACTAGCCAACGGCCAGCTGCAGCGCGGCATCGACTTCCGCGTGCGTAACATCGACTCGACCGTCCCGCTCAGTATCGAGAAGGTCACCGCACGCGGTCAGAACTCACCCGCGACGCCCGGCTTCTTCTTCACCTGTGAAGGGGGTACGGGAGGCGACAATGGCGAGATCTCCTACTCGCATCTCGCGCTGGACGCCAGCGACGAGTCGCTGGCCGGATTCACGGGCCGCAAGGCGAGTGACTTTCAACGCACGGTTGCACCGTTCAGCACCGCGGGCATCTATGTCACCCTCGCGGGAGAAGAGGACTTCAGCGGCACCCTGCTCGTCGACACGAGGTCCGGCGCTGACCCAGTTAGGCAGGGGCCGGTTGCAAGCAGCGAAGACCCGACGGAG
This sequence comes from Microbacterium sp. B24, assembly GCF_000333415.1. Taxonomy (NCBI): domain Bacteria; kingdom Bacillati; phylum Actinomycetota; class Actinomycetes; order Micrococcales; family Microbacteriaceae; genus Microbacterium; species Microbacterium sp. B24. The sequence goes on from NZ_BADB01000361.1 coordinate 10,669, forward strand.
CCGCTACAGGTCGTCTACCACGGGATGCCCGCTGGCAAGAAGGTCACCGTCCAAGTCGTGCCGATCGGCGCGGAGGGCCAGCTGACACTGTTGTGCGCGACCGACAAAGACACGACGAAGCAGTGCACGCTCGATGAGGCACGTACCTTGATAGCGAAAACATGGGGGCTCGAATGAACGCACGAGGCGTCACCGCGGCTGTTGGTGCTGTTGTCTCGATGCTGCTGGTGTTGAGCGGATGCGCTGCGAAGCCAGACGTCCTGAAGATTGAGAACGTCACCGACGCGCTCGTGGCGGAGGGTGCCGAGGCCAACGGAGTCGCATACTGGCTGCCATCCTCAACGGATTTCTCCACAATGCCGACGGGTGACGTCGGAGACGTGGACCACTGCTCTGCAGCCATGACTTCGTGGCTGGGCGAGCACGCTGAACGTGTGACGTTCCCGCAGAAGGTCCGCTTCACGAACATCAGCAAGGATCCCCAAGTCGTAATGCTGACGACCGACGGGACGCGTCCAGGAGCCGACAGTGACCATGATCAACCCGCCGTCGGAGTCGTATTCCAGTGCGGTCCGCCGTCCCTCACGGGACCTGCGGGCGATGGTGAACTCGAGTGGCACGACGTCATTTACAACGTAACCAAGGATGAGAATAAGGACGCAACCACTGGAGATCAGCAGGGCGCCTTTTCCGTGACTTTGGCGCCCGGCGGGACGGTGGGCGCGTTCATCACTTTCACGGGAGATCAACCGTTCGACGGTCGGCTCCAGGCGTCGAGCTCCGCCATGGATGTGACGAATCAAACCATCCCGATCCTCTCGGGAGCAGCTCCCCAAGAGTCCTTCACCTGGCCCGGCGTGAACTCTGCTGCTGCTGTCCTTGTGTATTTGGATCGAGGGGCGTTGTACTGCCGTGTTGGCCGATCGAATACCGATCGCGGCCAGGCCTGCTCACCCGATCAGATCACAACGCTGACGAACCAGCTGACCGAGATGCGCTCCGACCAAGACGTTCCCCCGTTCCTCAAGAGCAAATGGTGTACGAAATCAGGTGACGAGTGCTTCGACTTGGCCGAGGAACAGAAGGAACACCCGAACCTGTTCATAGGCTGGAACGGAAGCGTGAGCGAGACCGAGGTAACCGGCGTTGGGATCTGCCTCGAAGATGACCTCACGCAGATTCGCGACGGGGTTGTGGATCGAGACTGCTCAGAGTCCATGCGGGTCTCCATCGAGTACTACCCCGTAGGCGTGGGGTGGAACTGCAGTGATGCCTCGTCGAGGGGCTGGGGCGATCTCACGAAATGTGTGCCCGACTACACCAACGACCACGATCTGACTAAAGACCGCATCGTCATCCGCCCCAACCATCAACAGGACGCGGTCTATCACGACATGCCCCCCATGTATCGAGTGGATCAGTAACTGCCGGTGCGCGCGACTCAGTCGACCGGCCCTCTCCGGATCGCGCGATGTGGGGAGTACGGTGGCGCGTGTGAAGTCTCCGGACAGTAGCCAGCTCAAGAACACCACCGCCGGTGTCCTCGCCGCTATCGCAGGGGAGGTTCCGGTACTGGGAGCAATTGTCGGCACCCTTCAAGCGGGGCTCAGCGCGCGACAACGCGAACGTGACGAAGAGTTCTTCGCAATGGTCGCCGCTTCTCAGCGGATGACAGACGAGCGTGTCAAAGCGATCGCAGCGGGAGACGACGACGAGTTCGTCGCCTCCGCGCATCGCATCATTCGCGAAGCTCAGGCCACAGCCGACGAAGGCAAACGACAGCTCTTGGCCTCGGTGCTCGCGAACTCCGGCTCATGGTCGACGATCTCCCTCGATGAGCGAGAGGAACTGCTGCCGACGGTCATTCAGATGACCCCTGTGCAGGTCCGACTCCTCGACTTCCTGGACGACCCGCGCGCCTGGCTTGCCCGGCACGACCTCGAAGTTGAGGCGCAGCCGTATGGGATCAGTAGCCGTGGAGCGATCATCGACAAGTACTTCCGCAACGCAGCCTTGGGCCAGCTAGCAGATGCCGAGACCGTGTCGTATCAAGATCTCGCCGCCGTCGCCGCGGAACTCGAGCGACTCGGGCTTGCAACCCCGAACCTCAACACCATGATGACTCCAAACGGCGCACTCGACTCATGCACCACCCCGCGCGGAAAGCGGATCCTCGCCTACATCCGAGGCTGACTGGCGTGCGCTGGCCAAATCGAGGCCAGGCTGCAGCGGCGGGGATCGCGATGCAGCGCAGAGCACGACCGTACGGACGGTCTGGCTGGTCGTATGCAGTGCCCGAGTTGTCAGACGTCTCGACTTCGCGGCAACCAAGCCGGTACAGCTTGTGGTCGTTGAAGGGTCGCTCCTTGGACTCGGCAAACGCCGGCCGCTGACCTGTTGGTCGGTACAATTCGCGTGGGGTGGCCCCCGTTAGAGGGATCGTTATGCCTTCAGGTACCGAGTTCGTTGATATCTTCTGCCCTTCCTGGTGCTCCGGCGATCACGAGGGTCAAGACCACGCCCAGGATCGTTACCACTTCAGTCCGCAAGTGCTCGTTCCTGTCGTGACGACCGAACGCGGAACTCGACCTGGCGCGGAGGCGACGGAGTTCGCGGTGCTGGCGTCACAACCCGTCGGTCAAGCGACTGATATCTGGGTCGCTGTCGTTGGAGAACGGCAGTTCATCGAGGTCACAGTCGAGAGCGCAGTCCGGCTACACGTCGCGCTCGGTGCTCTCATCGATCAGCTGCGGGGCACCTCGTAACCCGGGGCTCGAACGTCAGCCCGCTGGAGCTTCGCGAAGGAGCTCCAGCGGGTCGACGTTGAGATCTGCCGCCAGGCGTTCCACGGAGCGCAGGCTGAGGTTGCGGAGGCCTTGCTCGATGCCGCCGATGTAGGTGCGGTGGTAGCCGAGGTGCTCGGCGAACTGTTCCTGGCTGAGGCCGAGTGCTTGGCGACGGGCTCGGAGGTTGTGACCGAGTCTGCGTTGAAGCTCGCCTTCCATGCTTTCAAGGCCACCAGGGCGCTACCTATAGGTCTACAGACTTATAAGTGGCAAGACATTGCGGTATGTGCTACTTATGAGTAGCACCACTGCCTTCCTGCCCGCCCGCCACACGCCTTGGGGACCCTCACCATGACCCGACCTCGCCGCCTTCGCCGCGCCCTCACCTTCGTTACTGCCGCCCTGCTCGCCGGCGCGGGCGTGCTCGCGGTGTCACAGCCCGCTGTCGCCGAAACCTCATCCGGCGTAAACGTGAACATCGCAGCGGGCGACCCCGTCTGCACCGGAGACAACGCCGCTGCAGTCACCGTCACCGCGACCCTCGACTCCTCGACGCCCGGCCCGTACCCGACGGGGACGCCGCTCGAGATCTACGTCAACCGCATCCTGTACGACGGGACCCCGGAGGCGCAGATCGACTCCTACGGCGGCACTACTGGCGCGGACGGCACCTACACGGTCGCCGTGCCGCTCGCTTCCGACACGTCGACGGTCATCCAGTACGGCGTGAAGTACAACGGCGATGCGCACTTCTACGGCGATCCCGAGTACACCTTCCCGGATGCCTGCCGCTCCACCCCGGTTCAGGGCCTGACTACCAAGGCATGGAACCTGACGGCGTCCGCCGGTGCGGACGGTGGAACCAGCATCTCCTTCAACTACGCCCTCCGCGACGGCTTCACGGACGGCTGGGTCTACCCCTACGTCTACCCGGGCACCGATGTCGACCACGGTGGCTACCTGTTCACGGACACCCTCCACCTGACCGCCCCCGGTGACCAGGCGTACACGCACACGCTCGACCTCGCCCCCGGCGACTACACCCTTCGCGTCATCGGCAACGTCGAATGCGGCGGCGACTGCAACGGCGAACTCCCCATCGCCGACAACTACCACTTCACCGTCCCCACCAGCACGCCCACGCCGACGCCGACCCCGAGCCCGACCGCGACACTGCCCTCCACCGGCCCGTCCACCCCGACGGCCTCGCTGTCTACCACCACGGTCGCTCCGGATGGTCGGGTGACCGTCACCGCCAGCGGCCTGGCGCCGAGCGAACCCGTCGAGCTCTGGCTGCACTCCACGCCGATCAAGCTGTGGAGCGGTACGGCCAACGCAGACGGCACGCTCACGCAGACCGTCACCATCCCGACGGGCATCGACATCGGTAAGCACCAGGTCGAGGTCCGCGGCGCGACCACCGGTTCGCTCTGGCTCGACCTCACCGTCACCGCCACGCTCGCCGCCACCGGGTTCGACCCGGTTGCCGCCGGCGTCGGGGGAGGAGCGGGGCTCCTGCTCTCTGCGGGCGGAATCGCCACGCTGCTGCTGGCGCGTCGTCGCCGGGTGCTCCGCTCGTGATCGCCTACGCCGCCGAGGAAGGTTCAGTGATCTTCCAAGCCGACCCCGCCTGGATGCTGCTTGTCGTGATCTGCGGGCTCTTCTGCCTCGCCGCGCTCGTCCTCGCGGTCATGGGTATCGTGCATGGAACGCGTCGGCGTCAGCTCGTGGCGTCCATCTTTGGATGGACGGGCGTCGCCTTCGCCCTCTTCGCGGCGCTGGCGCTCGTGTCCTTCCCGATAGCGCTCGTCGGTGCATTCCCGTTCGTGCTGTTCGCGCCTTTCGTCGCGCTGCTGTCGATCATCGGGCTGGTTGCGGGGATCCTCTCGCTTGCGCTCTCGCTAGGGAAGGCTGCGGTACTGACTGCGTGACCTCAACCACCGAAGAGTAGGTCCCCGACCGACCACTGGTCGGGGGCCGACTCCTTTGTCGTCGGCGGCGGGTGAGTCATCCCTCCCTTGGGCTGGGATAGGCGTCGACGACGCCTCAGTTGCGATTTAGTCCGTGTCGGATTGAGTCCAACGCCGTCTTGAAGTGGCTCTCGGCTGCGTTGATATCTCGCGTCGGTGAGGCCCGGTCGAACACGCGCAGCAGCGAGAAGCGGAAGTTCGACGGCTGAAGGTTGCGAAGCTCGACGTTGCCACCGTGCCCATTGGTTGCGTAGGCGCTCCATCGCTGGCGGATGCTATCCGCACCGTCCGCCTTGCCGACGTACTGGCGCCCATCGCTGGTGTCGGTGATGAGGTAGATCCCAGCCACGGACGACAGGGCTGTGCGCCAGGATGCATAACGGTGCTCACGCATCACGGCCTGTAGCTGCGTATGACTGAGGACGAGCCGGTCGAACCCTGGAAATGGGATCGGCTCCGCGTCCGAGATCCCCACGACTGGATACTCTGCGGCTGTCGTGGCGTTCATCCGCCAGGTGCGTGGTGACCGCCAGCCGATGACGAGTCTGTTGCGCAAGTCCGACAGATGCTCCGTCTCGATCAAGTCGAAGGTCCGGAGGATCCCGTTTCGCGCGATCTCGCCGCGATTCTCTACCACCGACCAAAGGCGTGCCTGGTCACCGCCTTCACGGATGAACACCACCCAGAGCGGCGGCGGGACGGCTGGAAACCGGCGCACGTCGGTCGACTGGTTCCTCGTGTAGTCGAGGATCTCAGCGTGCGTTGAATCCGCATGCAGCCCGGTCAGCCCACTCTCTTCCGACTCCTGCGCGAAGGCGTGGCGGATGACCAGCGCCTGGCTGGGGTCGACACCGGCGTCGACGAGGAGCGGACGGAGAGTCAGGGGCATCGAGGATCATCCTTGTCGATCAACTCCGGCGCGACATGGCACGCCCGACACGCTGGACGACGTCGCCGACGCCACTTCACGGTTCTAGAACATCGTTCGTCGCGGCAACCGATGCCGTTCAGCGGCGTCTGGGCAGGCGTGATCACAAGTCAGCGGTATTGGATCTCACCGGGCGGGACTCTAGAGGATCCCCGGGACCGAGCT
>NZ_BADB01000360.1:0-9715 GCF_000333415.1 Microbacterium sp. B24
TGCGTGATCAGCTTGGAGAGGAAGTCCTTCGCCCGATCGCTCGTGGGCGCCGTGAAGAACTGGTCGGGGCTGGCCTGCTCGACGATCTGTCCGTCGGCCATGAAGACCACGCGATCGGCGGCCTTTCGGGCGAAGCCCATCTCGTGTGTGACCACGATCATCGTCATACCGTCCTGAGCGAGACCGACCATGACGTCCAGAACCTCGTTGATCATCTCCGGGTCGAGCGCACTGGTCGGTTCGTCGAACAGCATGACCTTGGGCTTCATCGCCAGCGCGCGGGCGATCGCGACACGCTGCTGCTGGCCGCCGGAGAGCTGTCCCGGCAGCTTCGATGCCTGATGCCCGACGCCGACGCGCTCGAGCAGGATCTTCGCCTCGGCCTCGGCATCCGCCTTCTTCATCTTCTTGACCTTGATGGGACCGAGCGTGACGTTCTCGAGGATCGTCAGGTGCGAGAAGAGATTGAAGGACTGGAAGACCATCCCCACGTCGGCCCGCAGTGCGGCAAGCGCCTTGCCCTCCTTCGGCAGCTCCTTCCCATCGATGGTGATGGTGCCGCTGGTGATCGTCTCCAGACGGTTGATGGTGCGACACAGCGTGGATTTACCCGAACCGGATGGGCCGATGACGACGACGACCTCCCCGCGGTTCACGGTCAGATCGATGTTCTTGAGCGCGTGAAACGCGCCGTAGTGCTTCTCGACACCGGTGACGACGACCAGGGGATCCCCCCGCCGGACCGTGATGTTCGACGTCGCGGGAGCCGGGCTGGAATGAGACATGCGGGCCAGCCTAGGCAGATCCTGTGGACGGCGCCCGACTTATACACAGGATCTTGACCGAGTCGTCACCGACCCGGAACAATACGCGTCAGCGTTCGCCGCGCTGCGCGAATGCCGTTTCGTACAGGCACACGCTGGCTGCGGTGGCGAGATTCAGCGACTCGGCACGACCGTAGATCGGAAGTCTCAGCGAGAGGTCGGCGAGAGCCAGCGCGTCGTCGTCGAGACCGCGCGCCTCATTGCCGAACAGCCAGGCAGTGGGCGCGGAGAGTGCGTCGCGTCGCGCGAGGAAGTCCTCTCCCCCGACGTCTGCCGCGACGACGCGCAGGCCGGCCGCGTGCGCGCGCTCGACGGTTGCCGACAGCTCCGCGCCGACGGCGACGGGAACGTGAAACAGCGAACCGGTCGTGGCGCGCACCACCTTCGGGTTGTATGGATCGACCGTCCGCCCGGTCAGCACCACGGCGTCCGCGCCAGCGGCATCGGCGGCGCGGATGATGGTGCCGAGGTTGCCGGGGTCGCGCACCTCCTCGCAGATCGCGATGAGCGTCGGCGAGGCGGCGAAGATGTCCTTGAGCGACGTCGGCGACTGTCGTGCCACGGCGACGATGCCCTGCGGGGTGACGGTGTCGGCCATCGCGTCGAGCACCGCCTCGGTGGTGAAGACGATCTCGAGGCCGGCGTCTCCCGCGGCATCACGGATGTCCTGATGACGCTCCATCGCCGTGGGCGTGGCGAACAGCTCGACGAGGGTGTCGGGGCGGAAGGCGAGAGCCTCTCGGGCCGCCTGGGGTCCTTCCAGCAGGAACAGCCCGGTCTCCTGTCGGGCGCTGCGCTTGGTCAGCTTGGCGACGGCGCGCACACGTGGAGAGCGAGGGTTTTCGAGCACGATCTCATCCTAGGGAATGAAGAAGGGGTGTCCCCCGCTGGGAGGACACCCCTTCTCGTGCTGTGTGGGCAGTGATTACGCCTTGGGCGCGTTCACGTCCGCCGGCAGCGCCTTCTTCGCCGTCTCGACGAGCGAGGCGAAGGTGGCCGGCTCGTTGACGGCCAGCTCGGCGAGCATGCGACGGTCGACCTGCACGCCGGCCAGCCGAGGNCCCTGGATGAAGCGGTTGTAGGTGATGCCGTTCTGACGGCCCGCGGCGTGNATGCGCTGGATCCACAGGCGGCGGAAGTCGCCCTTGCGCTTGCGGCGGTCACGGTACGCGTAGACCAGCGAGTGGGTGACCTGCTCCTTGGCCTTGCGGTACAGGCGCGAACGCTGTCCGCGGTAACCGGATGCGCGCTCGAGGATGACGCGACGCTTCTTGTGGGCGTTGACGGCCCGCTTGACTCTAGCCATTTTCTTCTACTTTCTCGTCTGCGTCAGCGCTCAGATGCCGAGGAGCTTCTTGGCGACCTTCGCGTCGCCGGGAGCCAGGATCTTGTCCGCCGACAGGCGGCGCGTGCGCTTGGTGGGCTTGCCTTCGAAGTTGTGGCGGAGGTTCGCCTGCTGCTTCTTGATCTTCCCGCTACCGGTGACCTTGAAGCGCTTCTTGGCACCCGAGTGGGTCTTCTGCTTCGGCATGTCTCTATCCTTCGTTGTGGTTCCCGCGGGGCGGGAGCTCTGGGGGCCGGGAGGCTGCGCCTCCGGCCTGCGGCCTTACTCCGCGGGAGCGGGCTCGGCGGCGGGGGCGACCTCGGGCTCGGCACCCGGGGCGCTGCGCGCCTGGCGTGCCGCCTCCTTGTTGGCAGCACGCTGGGCGTTCTGCTCGGTCTTCACCTCGGACTTGTTCTTGTGCGGGGCGATGACCATGACCATGTTGCGACCGTCGATCGTGGGGTTCGACTCGACGGTGCCGTACTCCGCGACGTCCTCGGCGAACTTGCGCAGCAACCGCACACCCTGCTCCGGGCGCGACTGCTCACGACCACGGAAGAGGATCATGGCCTTGACCTTGTCGCCGGCCTGCAGGAAGCCCTCGGCGCGCTTGAGCTTGGTCGTGTAGTCGTGCGCTTCGATCTTCAGACGGAAACGGACCTCCTTGAGAACCGTGTTCGCCTGGTTGCGGCGCGCTTCCTTCGCCTTCTGCGCAGCCTCGTACTTGAACTTGCCGTAGTCCATGATCTTGACCACGGGCGGCTTCGAGTTGGGGGCGACCTCGACGAGGTCGAGATCTGCTTCCTGAGCGAGGCGCAGGGCGACCTCGATGCGGACGACGCCGACCTGCTCACCCGCGGGTCCGACGAGGCGGACCTCGGGAACGCGGATGCGGTCATTGGTGCGGGGATCGCTGATGCGGAACTCCTTAGTCGTACGGGTGGGTGCCACCGGACACAGGGGTGTGTCTCGGGCGGAAGATCGTCACGTCCACCCCGCACGACGCGCACGTCGGCTTCGTTCCTGCACCCTCACCCGCCCCGACTGCTCGGTGCGGCGACCTCGACGGACGAGGCGGAGTGCGTGACCCGGTAGCCTGGAGCGGCAAGCGCGGGTGGGATGTGATCCTCTTTCGTTCCGGAGCAGAACACTCCGGCGCCCGCACAGTCTAGCAGAGAGCAGCACGTGGACACGATTCCTTCCACCCCCGACCCGCACGACGCCGAACGGCTCGCCCGATGGGAGGAACAGGAGCGCGCCTCCGCCGCCGCTACCCGCGACATCGCCGACGTTCCCGCGGTGGAGGTCATCACGACCGCAGCCGTGCACCTGATGAGCGCGGCCGCCGTCAAGACCGGCCTCGCGGACGACCCGGAGACGCAACGGGATCTCGACGAGGCGCGCAAGCTCATCAACGCCCTCGCGGGGCTGATCACGGCCGGCGCACCGGAGATCAGCGACATGCATGCGCGCTCGCTGCGTGACGGCCTGCGCTCGCTGCAGCTCGCGTTCCGGGAGGCATCCGTCATCCCCGACCCGATCGGCAAGGGCCCGGGCGAGAAGTGGACCGGTCCCGTCACGTGAGACGCCGCGCGGCGATCAGCCGCGGACGAGCTTGACCGTCAGGGAATCGACCAGCACAGCGATGCGATCGTCGGCGGCCCACCGCGCCGCCAACCTCTGCAGGGTGGCGTCCAGCTGGGACTGGTCGAGCCCGTCGACCAAGTGCAGGCGCACGATGAGTTCCGGGCCGCGCAGACGCGCCTGCGGATCGCCCGGCGCCACCGACAGATCCAGCACGCCCAGTTCGGAGCCGACCGACTCCTGCAGCCCCGCGTACACCTCCGGCGAAGTGTGCGCGGGTTCCCACGCCAGCCCCTGCCCGAGGGCCCATACCGCGGGGCGACGCAGCACGAACTCGGTCTCGGATGCCGGGTCGATCACGATCAGGTCGGTGTCGTCGGCAGCGGCGGCCAGGGCGGTGCGGACGCCGTCGGCCGGCACCGGCCGCGCCTTCGGATCCCACGCCGCCATCGTGCGCACCGACGTGAAGACGGGCAGCACACGCCGTCCGTCGGGTGCGGCAACCGTGACGATGGAGAGCTCCTGCGTCTTGTCGACGGTGTGACCGGACGGGGCGATTCCGACGTCGCCGGCCTCGGCGACCAACGGGATCAGCAACCGGGCGGAGCGGTAGGCGTCCACGACCGCGCGCGCATCGCCCTCGCCTCGGCCGAACGCACGCAGCGCCGACAGCAGCGCGGGATCCGCGGAGCCGTCGTCACCGGCGTGCGGATTGGCCTCGAAGGAGCGCCCCGCCCACGGCACGCCGGCAGAGTCCGTAACGCAGGTGTGCGCCGCGGCGTCGTCGGGACGCTCAGCCTGCGGCGACATCCAGCGCCTCGGCGAGGGTGAAGGCCCCCGCATAGAGTGCCTTGCCCACGATCGCGCCCTCGACGCCGAGGGGAACGAGCTCCCGCAGGGCGGCGATGTCGTCGAGATTCGAGATGCCGCCCGAGGCGACGACCGGCTTGACCGTGCGCGTGGTGACCTCGCGCAGCAACTCGAGGTTCGGACCCTTCAGCGTGCCGTCCTTGGTGACGTCGGTGACCACATAGCGGCTGCATCCCGCGTCCTCGAGGCGCTCGAGCACCTGCCAGAGGTCGCCGCCGTCGCGCGTCCATCCGCGCGCGGCCAGCGTCGTGCCGCGCACGTCGAGCCCGACCGCGATCGCGTCGCCGTAGCGACCGATCACATCCGCTGCCCATTCGGGGTTCTCCAGCGCGGCGGTGCCGAGGTTGATGCGGGTCGCGCCCGATTCGAGTGCGGCTTCCAGTGTCGCGTCGTCGCGGATTCCTCCGGACAGCTCCACCTGCACGCCCTTGAGCTGCTTGATCACCTTGCGCAGCACCGCGGAGTTGTTGCCGCGCCCGAAGGCGGCATCCAGATCGACGAGGTGGATCCACTGAGCGCCATCGCGCGCCCACGCCAATGCCGCATCGACGGGATCGCCATAGCTCGTCTCGGTGCCGGCCTCGCCCTGAGTCAGGCGCACAGCCTTGCCGTCAGCGACGTCGACGGCGGGCAGAAGGATCAGTTCGGGGGTCGACGCGAAATCGTTCATGGCTCCAGGAAAGGTTCAGTGGCCGCGACGTGCGGACACGAGGACACACAAGCAGAGAGACTACTACCGGGTGCGGGTGAGCTCCTGCGGAAGCGAGGAGATCCAGTTGGCGAGCAGGCGGATGCCGGCCTCGCCGCTCTTCTCCGGGTGGAACTGGGTCGCCGACAGCGGCCCGTTCTCCACCGCCGCGAGGAACGGCGTGCCGTAATCACACCAGGTGAGGGCCGGCTCACGGAACGGGCGCGTGACCTCGAGCGACCAATGCTGGGCGGCATAGGAGTGCACGAAGTAGAACCGCTCGTCTTCCAAGCCGCGAAACAGCGTCGAGCCCTCACCGGGCCGGACCGTGTTCCAACCCATGTGCGGAAGCACCGGCGCATCGAGCTCGGTGACCGCCCCCGGCCATTCACCGAGTCCCTCGGTGTCTTCGCCGCGCTCCACGCCGTGCTCGAACATGACCTGCATGCCCACGCAGATGCCGAGCACCGGCAATCCCCCCGCGAGACGGCGTTCGATGATCTCGTCGCCGCGCGTCGCGCGCAGCGCCTCCATCACGGCGCGGAAAGCTCCCACACCGGGGACGACGAGGCCGGCGGCGGCGTCGATAAGTCCGCGATCTGCGGTCAGCCGCGCATCGGCGCCAGCGGCGACGAGCGCCTTGACGGCGGAGTGGACATTGCCCGACCCGTAGTCGAGCACCGCGACGAGGGGACGGTCGTCGAGATCGGCACCGGTCTGGGGGGCGGAGGCGGCGTCGGTCACAAGGCCCCCTTCGTACTGGGGATGCCGTGGACCAGCGGGTCGAGCGCCTTCGCCTGTCGGAAGGCGCGAGCGACGGCCTTGTACTCGGCCTCGGCGATGTGGTGCGGGTCGCGTCCACCGAGCACCGTGACGTGCATCGTCACACCGGCGTTGAACGCGAGCGCCTCGAAGGTGTGGCGCACGAGCGACCCGGTGAAGTGGCCGCCGATGAGATGGTGTTCGAACCCGACGGGCTCACCGGTGTGGACGAGGTAGGGACGCCCGCTGATGTCGACGACCGCCTGCGCCAGCGCCTCGTCCAGCGGAACGAGGGCGTCTCCGTAGCGCGAGATGCCGCTCTTGTCGCCGAGGGCCTGGCGGATCGCCTGTCCCAGGACGATCGCGGTGTCTTCGACGGTGTGGTGCGCGTCGATGTTGGTGTCGCCGGAGGCACGCACGGTGAGATCGGTGAGCGAGTGCTTCGCGAACGCCGTGAGCAGGTGATCGAAGAAGGGCACCGTGGTGTCGATGCGGCTGTGCCCGGTGCCGTCCAGATCGAGGTCGAGTTCGACCGTGGATTCGCTGGTCGCGCGTCGCAGGGATGCCGTGCGGGAGGCCGGGGTGCTCATGAGCCGAGTCTACCGAGAGCCCGCACGGGGCCTTGGCGTGTTACCCCGACGGTCACGGTCAGTGCGCGCCGGAACCGCCCGGTCCAAGCGACGCGAGCGCATCGAGGAAGGCCGTGGACTCCTCCTCCGTGCCGGCGGTGACACGCAGACTGTGGGCGATCCCGACGTCGCGGATCAGAACACCGCGGTCGTAGAGCCCCTGCCACGTCGTCGCCGGATCTTCCACACCCGAGAAGAGCACGAAGTTCGTCCAGCTCTCGAAGGGACGGTATCCGAGCGCATCGAGGGTCGCAGAGATCCGGTCACGCTGAGCGACGATCTCGTCCACCATGCCGAGCATGGCCGGCGCATGACGCAACGCGGCGGAGGCTGCTGCCTGGGTCAGCGCGCTGAGGTGGTAGGGCAGTCGAACCAGACGCAGCGCGTCGATGACGGCGGGGTCGGCCGCGAGGTAGCCGACGCGAGCGCCCGCGAAAGCGAAGGCCTTGCTCATCGTGCGCGACACCACGAGGCGCGGCCGGTCGGCCAGCAGCGTCAGCGCGGACCGGGAATCGCGGGGAGCGAACTCCTGGTAGGCCTCGTCGACGATCACGATGCCCGGCGCCGCGTCGTAGACCGCCTCGATCACATCGAGACCCAGCGGCGTTCCCGTCGGATTGTTCGGCGCACACAGGAACACGACGTCGGGCTGCGCACGGTCGATCTGGGCCGCGGCGTCGTCGGGGGCGAGCGTGTAGTCGACGCCACGCGTCCCGCTGACGTAGGTCGCACCCGTCGCGCGAGTGAGCAACGGGTACATCGAATAGGTCGGCGCGAAACCGAACGCCGTCCGTCCGGGGCCGGCGAACGCCTGCAGGAGGTGCTGCAGAACCTCGTTGGATCCGTTCGCGGCCCAGATCTGCGCGGCTGAGAGGCCGTGACCCAGATACTCGGCGAAGCCTTCGCGCACGGCGGTGAACTCACGATCCGGGTAGCGGTTCACCTCCCGAAGAGCGCGCGCGATGCTGTCGAGGATGTCGTCCGCGACCGCTTCCGGCACCGGATGAGTGTTCTCGTTGACGTTCAGCGCGACGGGCAGCGGAGCCTGCGGGGCCCCATACGGCGTGAGGCCGCGCAGGTCATCTCTGAGAGGAAGGTCATCGAGTCGAACGCTCACCCTCACCATCGTAGGGGTCGCCGCGAGACCCGGACGAGGTCGGTCAGCGGCCGCTCAGCGACCGGCGGAGTACTCGGCCGGGATCGCGATGCTCTGCCCGGCGTCGAGGCTGCCCGAGTCCAGCGCATTGAGCCGCACGATCGCGTCGACCGCGTCCCGCGGGTCGACGTCGGGAGCGACCGCGCGCGCGATCGACCAGAGCGTATCGCCCGGCTGCACCGTGACATGGGTGAACGTGACTCCCGACGCCCCCTCGTTCGAGGCCAGCGCACCGCCTCCGGACACGATGCCGATGCCGAGCGCGACGACGACCGGGACCGAAGCGAGGAAGGCGAGCACCTGGCGACCGCGAACCGTCAGGCGCAGACGGGTGACCGGGGCCGCCGCGATGACACGGCCACGGGGCGAAGCGCCGAGGATGTCGATCGTGGTCATGAGTTCCTCCTTGAGACGTGTCCCGCTCCGGGGCGTCGAGTTGAAAGCGTCACTTCGAAGATTCGATTCGAGATTCGCATCCGCCTCTCGGCCGGGAGAGGTGGATGCGAATCTCTGTTCCGAATCTATCTTCGATAGTGTTCGAGTGTCAAGCCCTGCCGTTCTCGCAGATGAATCGAACCCGACACGCGTACACGTGCCGGACGACCGTGCGAAAACCGGATACGGTTTCGACAAGATGACCCCATCACCAACCTCCGACATTCGAAGGCGCTGCCTTCCGGGGACGCGATCGAAGGAGCGCGCGACATGGCCGACAAGCCTCAGACACGCAGGCGTAAGAGCCTCAGCGACAAGCAGCTGAAGATCCTCGAGGTGATCCAGACCTCCATCGCGCGCTTCGGCTACCCGCCGAGCATGCGCGAGATCGGCGACGCCGTGGGCCTGAAGTCGCTGTCCAGCGTCACGCACCAGCTCAACCAGCTGGAGCTGAGCGGTTATCTGCGCCGCGACGCCGGCAAGACGCGCGCGATGGAGGTCCTCATCGACCTGCCGGGTGCCGCCGCGGAGAACCCCGCCGACCTCACCCCCGCGCTCGGTGACGCCGCGCTCGTCCCCCTGGTCGGGCGCATCGCGGCGGGCGTACCGATCACGGCCGATCAGCAGGTCGAGGAGATCTTCCCGCTGCCGCGTCAGCTGGTCGGCAAGGGGGATCTCTTCATGCTCAAGGTCAGCGGCGAGTCGATGATCGACGCCGCCATCTGCGACGGCGACTGGGTCGTCGTGCGGTCCCAGCCGACGGCCGACAACGGCGACATCGTGGCGGCGATGCTGGACGGCGAAGCGACGGTGAAGACCTTCCGACAGCGGGACGGTCACACGTGGCTGCTCCCCCGCAACTCCTCCTTCGAGCCGATCCTCGGCGACGACGCCGTGGTTCTCGGTCGCGTCGTGGCCGTCCTGCGCGCGGTCTGAGCATGTCGCGGGCGCGCGCCGTCGTGTCGGCCGTCGCGGTCGTCCTGGCCGTCGTCTGCCTGCCGCTGTCCATCCTGAGCGTGTGGGCGAGGGTGCAGCTGGTGGATGAAGAGGCTTTCACCGCGACGCTTGCGCCGCTGGCCCGCTCGACCGTCGTCCAGGACGCGGTGATCGCGGCATCCACCGACGCCGTCGACGCGAAGCTCGACACGAGCGCTCTCGCCGGCTCGATCGTCGACGGCATCATCGCCCTCGGCGTCGGCGATCGGGCTGCGGACGCCCTGCGACGACTGCAGGCGCCCGCCGCTGCGGCCGTGCAGACTCTCGTGCACGACGCGATCGCCGAAGCGATCCGCTCCGACACCTTCGCAGCGGTCTGGGCCGAGGTTCTTCGGCAGTCTCATCGCGCGCTGACGCTCGCCGCAACCGCCGATGGCGCCGGCGTCGTGGTGCATACCGATGCCGGACTCGGTGTGCAGGTCGGCGCCGTCTTGGCGGGCGTGAAGG
>NZ_BADB01000359.1:0-14001 GCF_000333415.1 Microbacterium sp. B24
AACCCCGCCGCCGGCGTCACGAGCGCTTTCGGTCCCGCCGCCGACGTGTCTCCGAGCCCCCGCTTTCCCGCCATCGAGCGCGACGTGCTCGACTTCTGGACGCGCGACGACACGTTCCGCGCCTCGATCGCGCAGCGCGACGGCGCCGAGGAGTGGGTCTTCTACGACGGCCCGCCTTTCGCCAACGGTCTGCCGCACTACGGACACCTGCTGACCGGATACGCGAAGGACCTCTTCCCGCGCTTCCAGACGATGCGGGGCAAGAAGGTCGACCGCGTCTTCGGCTGGGACACGCACGGACTTCCGGCGGAGCTGGAGGCCATGAAACAACTCGGCATCACCGAGAAGAGCGAGATCGAGCAGATGGGGATCGCTTCCTTCAACGCGAAGGCCCGCGAGTCGGTGCTCGAGTACACCCAGCAGTGGGAGGACTACGTCACTCGACAGGCCCGGTGGGTCGACTTCGAACGCGGGTACAAGACCCTCGACACCGGCTACATGGAGTCGGTGCTGTGGGCGTTCAAGGAGCTCTGGGACAAGGGCCTCGCCTACGAGGGGCACCGCGTGCTGCCCTACTGCTGGCGGGATGAGACTCCTTTGTCGAACCACGAACTGCGCATGGACGACGACGTCTACAAGATGCGGCAGGACCCCTCGGTCACCGTCACGTTCCCGCTCGTCGGCGTGAAGGCGGAGAGCCTGGGGCTCACCGGTGTCCGTGCCCTCGCGTGGACGACCACGCCCTGGACGCTGCCGACCAACCTCGCCCTCGCGGTCGGTCCCGACATCGAGTACGTCGTCGTGCCCGGTGGGCCGAACGGAGCGGCGGATGTCCCGGCATCCGGCGACGACGAGGGCGCGGCGGCACATCGCTACCTGCTCGCTTCCGACCTGCTCGGCGGTTATGCGAAGGATCTCGGATACGAGAACGCGGCCGAGGCGGCCGAAGCCGTGGAACGGACCATTCTCGGCAGCGAGCTCGCGGACGTGCATTACGACCGGCTCTTCGACTATTACGCGGATGCCGAGGTGTGGGGAACCTCGTCGGCCTGGCGCATCCTCGTCGACGATTACGTCAGCACGACCGACGGCACCGGCATCGTGCACCAGGCACCGGCGTTCGGTGAGGACGACCAGCGGATCACCGAGGCGGCCGGCATCCCGCTGATCATGAGCCTCGACGACGGCGGGCGCTTTCTCCCGCAGGTCGGCGATGTCGCGGGCGAACTGTGGATGGACGCCAACCGCCCGCTCATCCGCCTGCTGCGCGCCGAGGGCCGCCTGCTGCGCGAGGCGTCTTACGAGCACTCTTATCCGCACTGCTGGCGCTGCCGCAACCCTCTGATCTACAAGGCCGTCTCCAGCTGGTTCGTCCGCGTCACGGCGATCAAGGACCGTCTAATCGAACTGAACGAACAGATCACCTGGGCGCCGGAGAACGTCAAGCACGGCCAGTTCGGCAAGTGGCTCGAAGGCGCCCGCGACTGGTCCATCAGCCGCAACCGCTTCTGGGGCTCGCCGATCCCGGTCTGGCGCAGTGACAACCCGGAGTACCCGCGCGTGGACGTGTACGGGTCGCTCGCCGACCTGGAGCGCGACTTCGGCCGGCTCCCGCGCAATGCCGCCGGCGACGTCGATCTGCACCGTCCCTTCATCGACGAGCTGACGCGCCCGAACCCGGACGATCCGACGGGAGCGAGCACGATGCGGCGCATCGAGGACGTCTTCGACGTCTGGTTCGACTCGGGGTCGATGCCGTATGCCCAGGTGCACTACCCGTTCGAGAACCGGGAGTGGTTCGACGAGCACGCGCCGGCCGACTTCATCGTGGAGTACATCGGCCAGACGCGCGGCTGGTTCTACGTCATGCACGTCCTGTCCGGTGCCCTGTTCGACCGGCCCGCCTTCACGGGCGTCGCCTGCCACGGCATCGTGCTCGGAAGCGACGGGCAGAAGATGAGCAAGTCGCTGCGCAACTATCCGGATGTCAGCGAGGTGTTCGACCGCGACGGCTCCGACGCCATGCGGTGGTTCCTCATGGCGTCCTCCGTGCTGCGCGGCGGCAACCTCATCGTCACCGAGGAAGGGATCCGCGCCGGAGTGCGCGAGTTCCTGCTGCCGCTGTGGAACACGTGGTACTTCTTCGCGACGTACGCCAACGCCGCCGCCCCCGGGGGCTACCAGGCGACGTGGCGCACCGACTCGACGAACGTGCTCGACCGCTACATCCTCGCGCTGACCGGAGACCTCGTGCGCGGCGTCGCCGCCGACCTGGAGCAGCTGGATTCGACGACCGCCGCGGCCACGCTCCGCGACTTCGCCGAGGCGCTGACCAACTGGTACGTCCGCCGATCGCGCGACCGCTTCTGGGTGGGGGTGACCGACGACCCGGCATCCACCGACGCGTTCGACACGCTCTACACGGTGCTCGAGACGTTGACGCGCGTCGCCGCGCCGTTGATCCCGCTGATCTCCGAGCGCGTGTGGCAGGGCCTGACCGGTGGTCGCAGCGTGCACCTGGAGGACTGGCCGGACGCCGACGCGTTCCCGACGGCATCCGACATCCGCACCGCGATGGACGCCGTCCGTGAGGTCTCGAGCGTCGCGAACGCCCTCCGCAAGAAGGAGGGCAAGCGCGTGCGCCTGCCCCTGCCGCGGCTCACGGTCGTGGTGCCGGATGCCGAGGCGCTGGCACAGTTCGAGGACATTCTGCGCGACGAACTCAACGTGAAGGCCGTGGAGCTCGTCGAGCTCGAGGCGAGCACCGCGGTCGACTACGGCATCACGCACCGCCTGTCGGTCAACGCCCGCGCCGCCGGTCCCCGCTTGGGCAAGCAGGTGCAGCAGGTGATCGCCGCCGCCCGCGCGGGAGAGTGGACGGACGCCGACGGCTCAGTCGTCGTCGGCGGGATAGCCCTGGAGCCGGGGGAGTACGACCTCGTGCTCGAGACCACCGGACGCCCCGACGGCGAGGCGCTCGCGGTGCTGACGGGTGCGGGAGACCGCCAAGGCGGCTTCGTCCTGCTCGACACCACCACGACGCCCGAGCTCGAAGCCGAGGGTCTCGCGCGCGACATCATCCGCGCCGTGCAGGACACCCGCAAGGCCGCCGGCTTCGACGTGAGCGACCGCATCCGCCTGCAGCTGCTGTTCTCCGCATCGGAGGATGCCGCGGCCGTCGCGGCCGCCTTCGCCACCGCGGACGTCGCGGGCGAGACACTCGCCCTCGACTACGCGGTCGTCTCACCCGAAGGCACCGCGCTCGTCGGAGAGGGATCGGTGTTGGCTGCCGCTGAGACGATCGACGCCGATCACACGGCGGTGGTCGCCGCCGGCACGTACGCCAACACCGGCGACGTCACCGTTGCCGTGACCCGGATCGGAGCGTCCTCGTGAACGACCGCCAGCGCGCCGACGCCGTCTACCGCGCCCTGTTGACCCGCCAGGGCGAGCAATGGGTTCAGCCCCGCGTCGAACGCACCCGCCGCGTGCTGGAACTGCTCGACGACCCGCAGCGGACGTATCGCGTCGTGCATGTGACCGGGACGAACGGGAAGACCTCGACCAGCCGCATCATCGAATCGATCGTGCGCGCCCACGGGTTGCGCACGGGGCTGTTCACGAGTCCTCACCTCGAACGCTTCACCGAGCGGATCATGATCGACGGGGAACCGATCGACGACGGCCTCATCGCCGACGCCTGGGACGAGATCGCCCCGATCGTCGACCTCGTCGATGCCGAGCTCGCGGCATCCGGCGATGCAGCTCTCACCTTCTTCGAGCTGCTCACGGTGCTCGCCTTCGTGGCATTCGCCGACGCCCCGGTGGACGTCGCGGTCATCGAGGTCGGGATGGGCGGAAGCTGGGACTCGACGAACACGGCCGACGGGGACGTCGCAGTGATCGCACCGATCGATCTCGACCACGCGGACAAGCTCGGCCACACGATCGCCGAGATCGCCGCCGTCAAGGCCGGAATCATCAAGACCGGTGCCTCCACGGTGTCGGCGCAGCAGCAGCCATCGGCCCTGAGCGTCCTCACCGCGGCCGCGGCTGCACGGGGCGCGTCCCTCGCCGTGGAGGGAACCGCCTTCGGTCTGACGAGCCAGGCCCTCGCCGTCGGGGGCCAGCAGCTGAGCGTGCGTGGCCTCGCGGCGACATACGACGATCTCTACCTACCCCTCTATGGCGCCCACCAGGGTCACAACGCCGCCCTGGCGATCGCGGCCGTCGAGTCGCTCATCGGCGCCGGAACGCAGCCCATCGCACCCGACGTGCTCACCGACGGCCTCGCACAGGTGACCTCGCCCGGACGCCTCCAGCTGATCGGGGTCGCGCCCACCGTGCTCATCGACAGCGCGCACAACCCGCACGGCGCACGCGCCCTCGTGGCCGCACTGGGCGACTCGTTCGACTTCGACGAATGGGGCGTCGTTCTGGGTGCCTTCGCCGACAAGGACACGGCGGGGATCGTGGCCGCTCTCGCCCCGGCGGCGACCCAGGTGTTCGTGACGGCGCCGGACTCCGATCGGGCAGCCGACCCCGACGCGCTGGCCGACCTGGTCGAAGCTGCGGGAGTTCCCGTCACCGTGCACCGCGACCTCTCCGACGCGGCCGAAGCCGCGCGCGAATGGGCGGCGGGCTCGAACCGACGCGCGGTCGTCATCGCGGGCAGCGTCGTGCTGGCGGGCGAGGCCCTGCAACTCGCTGCCGACGGTGACTGGAAGGCGGGGTGGAGCGCGTGAGCGGGCGCGCGCGACGCGCGCGCGGCGCGGAAGAGTCGCTCGCGCAGGTCGTGCTCGGATTCGAGTCGATCATCGTCTTCCTCGGCGGCCTGGCGATCTATGGCCTGAACGCGCTTCCCGACGGCATCCCCTCATGGTGGGGGATCGTCGGCGGCTCCGTCCTCGCGGCACTCATGGTCATGACCACCGGCCTGACCCGCTCACGTGTGGGCATCCTGCTCGGCTGGCTCTGGCAGGTCGTCGTCGTGCTCGGCGGACTGATCGTGCCCGCACTCGTCCTCGTCGGAGTGATTTTCGGGGGCATGTACGCGTATGCGACCATCAAGGGCAGAGCGCTCGACCGCCGCAACGCGGTCCGCGCAGGCGCTTCCCCGCACGTCACGAACGGAGACTGAAATGCCCACCGAAGAGACCCTCGTCCTCGTCAAGCCCGACGGCGTGGCGCGCGGCCTGACCGGAGCGATCCTCGCGCGCATCGAGGCCAAAGGCTACGCCCTGGTCGACATCAAGCTGGTCGAGCCCGACCGTGACATCCTCGAGCAGCACTACGCCGAGCACGCGGGGAAGCCCTTCTACGAGCCGCTTCTCGAGTTCATGCTCTCAGGGCCGTCTGTTGCGATCCGTCTCGCCGGCAACCGCGTTATCGAGGGCTTCCGTTCACTCGCCGGCACGACCGATCCCACGACCGCGGCACCCGGCACGATCCGAGGAGACTTCGGCCGAGACTGGGGCCTGAAGGTTCAGCAGAACCTCGTCCACGGCAGCGACAGCCCCGAGTCGGCCGCACGTGAACTGGCGATCTGGTTCTGATCCCACCCTGCGCGATCCGGTGCCCTTCCGTCCCTGAGACGGGAGGGCACCGGCCGTTCGAGCGCCGGGCGCCGGCGACGCGGAGTCTCAGAAGATGACGTCGAGCAGCTGCGGGACGGCGTCCAGACGCAGCTGCGCCAGGAGGAGGACGACCCCGTACGACACGAATGCCATGAGCGGAACCCATGCGGCCAGCGCCGCACCGACGGCGCGCACGCGCGGCTGCGAGGAGACCACGCCCGAGCGCAACAGATGGACGGCCACGGCGTAGAAGGTCGGGATCGTGACGATCCACGTGACCATGCACCACGGGCAGAGAGTTCCGAGGAAGAAGATGCTCTGCGTGATCAGCCAGATCACGAAGCCGAAGGCGAAGGTGATGCCGGCGAAGAAGGTGATCCAGAACCACCGAGCAAAACGCGCTCCGGCGAGAACAGCCATCCCCACCACGATCGGCGCCATCCACCCGGTGAGGCCCAGGATGGGATTGGGGAAGCCGAAGACGCTCCCCTGGGCGGAGTCGAGGTTCGCGCTGCATTGCACGACGAGACTGAAGTCGCACGAGGCCGGTGCGGTCGATCCGGCGGCTTTGTCGAACTTCTCCAACGTCAGGGCGAACGCCGCTATCCAGCCGATCACCCCGGCGATCACGAGCCAGATGGCGAGGATCTTGGGGCGTGCATCGACGGTCTGCGCGGACATGCTGGCGATTATCGCATCCACACGCATGGTCCTCGCTGAGAGGTCGGGCGAGGGCCGGATGATGCTCCGAGCGTCGCTCTGCTCAATCTTCGCCGGATGATGCGATAATGGACGCCGATGCATTGCGGCCGCGCCGCACCCCGCATCACCGAAGACTTCGGGCGATGAACGCCCTTGGCAGCACGAGTCCCGCCGACGAGCGGGTGAGGCTGCAGACCGAGTGAGTATGCGGTTCCCCAGCATCGGGTGACGCCGCCAGAGTTCACCCGACGGCACGCGGAGCCGGCGGCGAGGAGTAAGCCAGAGATGGCCGATGAGAACAACGATCAGTCCACAGCCCCTGCCGACGAGGTCCTGACCCCGCCGCTTCTCGTCTCCGAAGGCGACGTCGCGTCAACGGACGCAGACACGCCTGACGCCGAGACCGGCGCCGAGGCGGAGCCCGAGTCGACGGCGCCGGTGGCGCCCGAGCAGGGTGCGGATGTGCAGCCGGTCGAGGAGGCCCCGAGCGTCGAGACCGCCACCGCGGACAGCACCGCCACCGACACCGCTGAGCCCGAGACGGAAGAGGCCGGCGCGGCCGACACCGCCGAGCCCGAGACGGAAGAGGCCGTCACGGCCGTGAGCCTCGGACTTCTGCCCGCGGACTTCGTCTCCGCCGTCTCCACGAAGCTGGTCTTCTACGCTCCGACCATCGTGCCGCTTCCCGCGCGTCCCGGCGTCCGCCTGGATCCCCGAGACGATCGCGACGAGGGCGCGTCCGAGTCGGGCACGAGCGCGCGCCGGCGCAACCGTCGACGTGGCGGCGGATCGTCGGCCAACGATGATGACGCCCCGCGAGCGCAGAGCCAGCCTCGCCGGCGCGCCGTGGAGTTGATCACCGAGCCGCAGCGAATCAAGGGATCGACGCGCCTCGAGGCCAAGAAGCAGCGTCGCCGCGACGGCCGCGAGGCCGGACGCCGCCGCACCGTCGTCACGGAGGCCGAGTTCCTCGCCCGCCGCGAGGCCGTGGACCGCGACATGATCGTGCGCTCGAAGAACGGTCGCATCCAGATCGCGGTTCTCGAAGACAACGTGCTGGTCGAGCATTACGTCGCTCGCAGCCAGGAGTCCTCGCTCATCGGCAACGTCTATCTCGGCCGCGTGCAGAACGTCCTGCCGAGCATGGAGGCGGCCTTCGTCGACATCGGCCGGGGCCGCAACGCCGTGCTCTACTCCGGAGAGGTCGACTGGGATGCCGTGGAGACGGGCAACCAGCCGCGGCGAATCGAGCTGGCGCTCAAGAGCGGCGACCGCGTTCTCGTCCAGGTCACGAAGGACCCCGTCGGCCACAAGGGCGCGCGCCTGACGAGTCAGATCTCGCTGCCGGGCCGTTACCTCGTGTACGTGCCGGGCGGCGCCATGAACGGCATCTCGCGAAAGCTCCCCGACACCGAGCGCGCGCGCCTCAAGCGCATCCTCAAGGAGGTGCTGCCGGAATCCAGCGGCGTCATCGTGCGCACGGCCGCAGAGGGCGCCACGGAAGAGCAGCTGACGCGCGATGTGCAGCGGCTCACCGCACAGTGGGAGCACATCTCGTCGCAGGTCGAGAAGATCGGCGCCCCTGCGCTCCTTCACTCCGAGCCCGACCTGCTCGTGAAGATCGTCCGCGATGTCTTCAACGAAGACTTCTCCAAGATGCTCATCCAGGGCGAGGACGCTTACCAGACGATCACGGCCTATCTGGCCGGCGTCGCGCCGGACCTTCTCGAGCGCGTGGAGAAGTACGAAGACGACCAGGACCCGTTCGACCGCTTCCGCGTGACGGAGCAGATCGAGAAGGCGCTGGACCGGAAGGTCTGGCTGCCGTCGGGCGGCTCGCTCGTCATCGATCGCACGGAGGCCATGACGGTGGTCGACGTCAACACCGGCAAGTTCGTCGGCTCCGGCGGCAACCTGGAGGAGACAGTCACCAAGAACAACCTCGAGGCCGCCGAGGAGATCGTCCGCCAGCTCCGCCTGCGCGACATCGGCGGCATCATCGTCGTCGACTTCATCGACATGGTGCTCGAGTCCAACCGCGATCTCGTGCTGCGACGCCTCGTCGAGTGCCTCAGCCGCGATCGCACCAAGCATCAGGTCGCCGAGGTGACCTCGCTCGGCCTCGTGCAGATGACCCGCAAGAAGCTGGGACTGGGACTGCTCGAGACCTTCAGCGAGGCGTGCGAAGTCTGCGCGGGCCGTGGCGTGATCGTGCACCACGACCCGGTCGTCAAGCACCGCGGTGCGCCGGCGCCCGCATCCAACGGCGGACGTCGGTCGCGCCAGAACTCCTCGCCCGCCACCTCCGCCGTCAACGGCTCCGTGAGTGGGGGGACGCACGTGATCACCGAGAGCGCGAAGTCGGCGCTCGCCCAGATCGCGGCGTCCACCATCCACACCGCAACCGAGGATGCACAGGAAGCCTCCGAGGTCGCCGAGGTGACGCTGCCCGACGTCCAGCCGGAGGTCGCGCCCGAGCGCGCGAAGCGCCCGCGCAAGAAGCGCGAGTCGGCTCCTCGCTCGTCGTCCACCGAGCGGAGTGAGAAGGAGATCCTTCTCGACTCGGTTCTGAGCGCTCTGCCGGAGCCGAAGGCGCCCGGCCAGGGGCGGGGACGTCGTCGCGTGACCACCGCGGCGCTGACCGGCACCCCGGTCGCGGCGACGCCGAGCGCCGAATCCGCTGCGGAGTGACGTTCGCGCGTCGCGGGGGCGCTCTCAGCCCTCGCGACGCTCGCGCGCGGTGATGCGCAGACCCGAGGCGATCAGGCGTTTGACGAGTTCGCGGCCGCTGACGTGCTCGGCTCCGGCAGCGATCAGACGCGGCAGCGCGTCTTCCGGGACGTCGTAGTGGTCGCGATCGAATCCGCGCCGAGGGATGCCGTTCGCGGCGGCGAAGGCGTGCAGTTCATCGAGGTCGCTGTCGCTGACCAGATGCGCCCACATCCGCCCGTGGGCGGGCCAGCGCGGGTCATCGATGAGGATCGCCATCCCCGCAGTCTAGGTCGACGCGCGACACGCCTCGCTTCGCTTTTGCCGATGGCCTCGGCATCCGGTAAAGTAGACCCTTGGTGCGTCGAGTTTCGCCTCCGCACTGGATATTTGGGTACACCCTCAGGGGACGTACTCGTCCCATGAAGACAGCCGGGGCCGTTGGCTCCGCAGAAGAAAAACAGGTGTGAAGTGGTTTACGCAGTTGTGCGCGCCGGTGGCCGTCAGGAGAAGGTGGAGGTCGGCACGATCGTCGTCCTCGACCGTCAGCAGGCCAAGATCGGCGACAAGCTCGAGCTGCCCGCGGTGCTGCTCGTCGATGGTGACGCCGTGACGACCGACGCCGACAAGCTCGCGAAGGTGACCGTGACCGCCGAGGTCCTCGGCGAGGAGCGCGGCCCGAAGATCGTGATCCAGAAGTTCAAGAACAAGACCGGCTACAAGAAGCGCCAGGGCCACCGTCAGGACCTCACGCGCGTCAAGATCACCGGCATCAAGTAAGCGGAAGAGGCACACGAGATGGCACACAAGAAGGGCGCAAGCTCTACCCGTAACGGTCGTGACTCCAACGCCCAGCGACTGGGCGTGAAGCGTTTCGGCGGCCAGGCCGTCAACGCGGGCGAGATCCTCGTTCGCCAGCGCGGAACGCACTTCCACCCGGGCGCCAACGTCGGTCGCGGCGGAGACGACACGCTGTTCGCCCTCGCCGCCGGTGCGGTCGAGTTCGGCACCAAGGGCGGCCGGAAGGTCGTCAACATCGTCGCCGCCGCGGAGTGACCGCGCGCGACCACGAACATCATGAGGTGAGGGGCGGGCTTCGGCTCGCCCCTCCTTCGTTAGATCCCCTTTTCCCCTTTCCCACCTTCCCCGTCAGGAGACCGACATGGTGACCTTCGTCGATCGAGTGACGCTCCATCTGCGCGCCGGCAAGGGCGGCAACGGCTGTGTGTCCGTGCGCCGCGAGAAGTTCAAGCCGCTCGCCGGTCCCGATGGTGGCAACGGGGGACACGGCGGCGATATCGTCCTCGTCGCCGACCCGCAGGTGACGACGTTGCTGTCGTACCACCACTCACCGCACCGTGCTGCCGGAAACGGCGGTTTCGGCATGGGCGACAACCGCTCCGGCGCCGCGGGGGAGAGTCTCGAGCTCGCCGTTCCGGTCGGCACGGTGGTGAAGGATGCCGAGGGGCAGACGCTCGCGGATCTCGTCGTTCCCGGTACCCGCTTCGTCGTCGCCCCCGGCGGTCAGGGCGGGCTCGGCAATGCCGCTCTTGCGAACCCCAAGCGCAAAGCGCCCGGCTTCGCACTGCTCGGTACGCCCGGGTGGGAGGGTGACGTCCTGCTCGAGTTGAAGACGGTCGCCGATGTCGCCCTCGTCGGCTTCCCCTCCGCCGGCAAGTCCAGCCTCATCGCGGCGATCTCCGCGGCACGCCCCAAGATCGCCGACTACCCGTTCACGACG
The DNA here is from genome assembly GCF_000333415.1 of Microbacterium sp. B24. Classification (NCBI taxonomy): domain Bacteria; kingdom Bacillati; phylum Actinomycetota; class Actinomycetes; order Micrococcales; family Microbacteriaceae; genus Microbacterium; species Microbacterium sp. B24. The sequence continues at coordinate 10,729 of NZ_BADB01000359.1, forward strand.
CTGCATCCGAACCTGGGCGTCGTGCAGGCCGGCGACACGCGCTTCACCGTGGCCGACGTACCCGGACTCATCGAGGGCGCGAGCGAGGGCAAGGGGCTGGGACTCGAGTTCCTGCGCCATGTCGAGCGCTGCACCGCACTCGTGCACGTCCTCGACTGCGCGACCCTGGAACCCGGTCGTGACCCGCTGAGCGATCTCGACGTGATCCGCGAGGAACTCGCGAACTACCCGGTTCCCGAAGGACAGACGCCGCTGCTCGATCGCCCGCAGCTCGTGGCTCTGAACAAGGTCGACGTGCCCGAGGCCAAGGATCTCGCCGACTTCGTGCGCCCCGATCTGGAAGAGCGCGGCTACCGGGTGTTCGAGATCTCGACGGTCAGCCACGAGGGTCTGCGACAGCTGACGTTCGCGCTGGGCGACATCATCGCGCAGCATCGTGTGCAAGTGGCCGAGTCTCCCGCAGCGGAGCGCATCGTGATCCGCCCCAAGGGCGCGCAGAAGGACTTCGAGATCCGCGTTGAGGGCGGGACCTACGGAAACGTCTATCGCATCCTCGGCGACAAGCCGCTGCGATGGGTACAGCAGACAGATTTCCAGAACGAAGAAGCGGTCGGCTTCCTCGCAGATCGCCTCGAAAAGCTGGGCGTCGAAGATGAGCTGTTCCGCGTGGGAGCGGTCGCGGGCTCGACGGTCGTGATCGGGCCGGGCGACGGCATCGTGTTCGACTGGCATCCGTCGCTCTCGTCGGCCGCCGAACTGATGACGGCTCCGCGCGGCACCGACCCCCGTCTCGACCTGAACCCGCGCCGCACCACATCACAGCGACGCGAGCGCTACCACGAGCGGATGGACGCCAAGGCGGAAGCCCGGGCGGAACTCGAGGCCGAGCGCCTCGGGGTGCCGGACTTCTCCTTCGACGGAGAGGATGACGAGCAAGCGTGAGCGTGCACGATCGGTCCGGCATCGCGGGGGCGCGTCGCGTCGTCGTGAAGGTGGGCTCCTCTTCCATCAGCGGCGACAACCATCACCGCATCGAATCGATCGTCGACGCACTCGCGGCCGCACACGCCCGCGGCACGCAGGTCGTGCTGGTCTCCTCCGGCGCGATCGCCACGGCGCTGCCCCTGCTCAACCTCGACGGCCGGCCCTCCGATCTCGCGACCCAGCAGGCGGCGGCCGCGGTCGGTCAGAACGTGCTCATGTGGCGCTATCAGACCACGCTGGAGCGATACGGGCTTCTCGCCGGCCAAGTGCTGCTGACGGCCGGTGACCTCGAGAACGCCGCACACCGCGCCAATGCCCGCCGCGCAGTGGATCGGCTGCTGGGTCTGGGCGTTCTGCCCATCGTCAACGAGAACGACACCGTCGCGACGCACGAGATCCGCTTCGGCGACAACGATCGCCTCGCCGCCCTCGTGGCCGAGCTGATCGGGGCCGATGCGCTCATCCTTCTCAGCGACATCGCATCGCTGTACACCCGTCCGCCGTCCGAGCCCGGCGCCGAAGCGATCCACACGGTGCCCTACGGCGACGACCTGAGTCGCTTCGAGTTCGGATCGGTCGTCGTCAACAGCGTAGGCACCGGGGGAGCGGCCACCAAGGCATCCGCGGCACGCCTGGCCGCGGCATCCGGCATCGGCGTGCTCGTCACCAGTGCCGACCTCGTCGAGCAGGCACTGTCGGGCGACGACATCGGCACCTGGTTCGCTCCGAACCCCGAAACGCCGCCGCGCGTGGGCACCACGCCGTTGCCCACGGTGAGCTCGGTCTGACCCCGCCGCCCACGTCGGAGGCCGGGGCACCGCTCGGTAGAATGAGCGGATGACCACCGTCTCCGTCGACGCGCCCACCGCCGCACGCCACCGCATCGAACGTGCGCACGAGGCGGCACGCGGCGTGGGACTGCTGACCGATGCGCAGAAGGCCGAGGCGCTGCGCGCGATCGCGGACGCGATCGAGGCAGCCACCGACGACATCGTCTCGGCGAACACCGTCGATCTCGAGCGCGGAGAGCGCGACGGCCTGTCCGACGGCCTCCTCGACCGCCTTCGCCTCGACCGCGCGCGGGTCGCGGCCCTCGCCGCTGCCGTGCGCGACGTCGCCGAGCTGCCCGACCCGGTCGGCCGCGTGCTGGACGAGCGCACGCTGAGCAACGGTGTGCGCCTGCAGAAGGTCTCGGTGCCGTTCGGCGTCGTCGGGTCGATCTACGAGGCCCGCCCGAACGTCACCGTGGACATCGCGGCGTTGGCGCTGCGTTCCGGCAACGCCGTCGTCCTGCGCGGTGGCACGGCGGCGCAGGCGACGAACGCCGCACTCGTTTCCGCCATGCGCGATGCCTTGGCGGGCCAGGGGATCGACCCCGAAGCGATTCAGACCGTCGACGACTTCGGCCGCGAGGGCGCGCACGCGCTGATGCAGGCACGCGGCCTCGTGGACGTGCTGGTCCCGCGCGGCAGCGCGCAGCTCATCGAGACCGTCGTCACGCAGTCAGCCGTCCCGGTGGTCGAGACCGGTGCCGGTGTGGTCCACATCGTCCTGGACTCGTCGGCTCCGCTCGAATGGGCCGAGCAGATCGTCGTGAACGCCAAGGCCCAGCGGCCGAGCGTCTGCAACGCAGTGGAGACGGTTCTCGTCCTGCGTGACGCTGCCGAGCGGCTGGTGCCTCCGGTGGCCGCCGCGCTGCAGGATGCCGGCGTCACCATCCACGGCGACGAGACCGTGCGCAAGCTCGTCGTGGACGCCGTGGCAGCAACGGACGCCGATTGGTCGACCGAGCACATGAGCCTCGATCTCTCGATGCGCGTCGTGGACGACCTCGACGAGGCACTGGCCCATATCCGTCGCTACTCGACCCATCACACGGAATCGATCGTGACGACGGATGAGGCCCGAGCAGAGCGGTTCCTCGCCGAAGTCGACTCCGCCGTGGTGATGGCGAACGCGTCGACGCGCTTCACCGACGGCGGCGAGTTCGGCTTCGGCGCCGAAGTCGGGATTTCGACACAGAAGCTGCACGCCCGAGGGCCGATGGGCCTTCCCGAGCTCACCAGCACCAAGTGGCTGGCGCGTGGGTCCGGGCAGATCCGTATCTGACGGCCTAAACTGAACAGACCCGACTTTCGAAGGAGTCCGAATGACCCTCGCCACGACCCTCGCCCTCGCTGCGGCGCAGGCAGAGCCTCACGGCAACGTCCAGGCCCAGACGTTCATCTTCGGCCTGATCGCGTTCATCGTGTTCCTGGCGCTGGGACTGGTCACGGGTCCTACCGCAAC
>NZ_BADB01000358.1:0-2159 GCF_000333415.1 Microbacterium sp. B24
ATTCAGCCGGTCCCGGGGACCTCTAGAGTATCCTTGGGCTCGCTGGAGCCGCGGTTCTACTCCTACGGCAGCGCGATGGTCTCGACCATCCAGCAGGTCGCCGGTGCGGCCGGGATCGCCCTGCTGATCTCTGTGATGTCGTCTGTGGCTGCGGCGGCGGCGCAGAGCGGAGCGGCCGACGCGCCGGCCGGGGCAGCGGGTGCCCGAGCGGCCTTCCTGCTCGCGGCGATCATCGGGACGCCCCTGCTGATCAGCGCCGTCCTCATCCGCAAGCCGGATGATGCACCGGAGGGTGTCTCCGCGCACTGAGGAGACTCACGCCGACCGGCGCAGGCGCCGAGGGCGGAGGCCCGTCCGTCAGCCGATGCTACAGGCCCCGCCACCGCAGCACGACGCGGAGGCGTCGACGCTCGCGTCCACGAGCGGCAGAAGCGTCGTGACGCCCTTCGCGCTCGAAGCGTCAGCGTCGACGGAGACCTCAGGCTGATTCGAAGTGGTCATGCGTCGATCTTACGTCGATGTCAACCCCCGGGCGCGGCCGAGGCGGCATCCGTAGCGTCGATGACATGAGCACTCCCACGCAGACAGACGAACTCGCCGGCAAGACGGTGGCATTCATCGCGACGAACGGCTTCGAGGACAGCGAACTGACCGCCCCCTGGCAGGCGGTGACGGATGCCGGAGCCACGGCCGTCATGATCTCGCCCGCCCTTGGAGACATCGAGGGCAAGAATGGTCACCGCCAGCATGTCGACAGGACGACGGCGCAGACCGACGCCGCCGACTTCGACGCCCTGGTCCTGCCCGGCGGCGTCGTCAATGCCGACAACCTCCGCCTCGACGAGGCCGCGGTGCGGCTGGCTCGCGACTTCTTCGCGCAGGGCAAGCCCGTCGGCGCGATCTGCCACGCAGGCTGGCTGCTGGTCGAAGCCGGGGTGGTCGAGGGTCGTACGATGACGAGTTTCCCGAGCCTTCGCACTGACCTGACCAACGCGGGCGCGTCGTGGGTCGACGAGGACGTCGTCGTCGATGAGGGGTTCCTCTCCAGCCGCACGCCCGACGATCTGCCCGCCTTCACCGCGAAGCTCGTCGAGGAGATCGGCGAAGGCACGCACGACGGCCAGACGGCCTGAAAGGGACGCTTTTCAGTCCCAGTCGAGGTAGTCCTCGATGAACCACGACGTCTCGCCGGGGTGGGTCAGTGGGAAGAAGTGCCCGGCGCCATCGACCGCCTTCACGCTGACCAGCCCCGGCGCGGTCTCACGTAGTGCCTCTCCGGCTCGACCGGCGTGACGCGATCCGCGGTCCCTTGGACGATGAGGACGGGAGTGGCGTCCGCGACGGGCTGCCACGCCTCGGCAGCCGTCGCCGCGAGCGCGTCCGCCTGCACCCGGCGCACATCGGCCTGCGGCGAGAACGAGTCACCGAAGACGGCACGCACCTCCGCGTCGAAATCCTCACCGTACGGAGCGTCACGCGTGACACCCAGCAGCAGCACGCCGCTCACTCGTTCGTGATGGTCGATCGCGACGGTCCGCGCGACAGCGCCGCCGAATCCGTGCCCGCCGATCCATGCCTCCGAGATGCCCAGGTGCTCCAGGACGTCGACCACGTCCTGGGCGAGCTCGTGCAGCGTCTGCGCGTCGGAGCGTCGCGCGGCGATGCGCACCACCCGGAAGTCCTCTTCGACGAGGATGCTCGCCAGAGCGCCGAAGTAGGCGAAGTCCAGTCCGGCTTCGGGCAGCAGAACGATGGCGGGCCCGGTGCCTTCGTCGAGGTAGCTGATGTCGCGGACGTCGGCATCCAAGATCTGTCGCTGGTTCTCACTCACGATCCCCCATCCTAGGCGGCGAGTTTGCACGCACCCCGCGGACATGAGCATAGTTAGGTAAGCCATACCTCATCCGCACCCACCCTGAAGGTGCGGTCCGACGAAAGCGAAGCCCCATGCGCTCCCCCGCTCGACGATCCCTGCCCGCCCTCGCCGTCATGGTGACCGCCATCATCGCCTTCGGCGGATGTTCGTCGACAGCGGATGCTGCACCGGCGGCGACGACGGGCGGCACCCATGCCGTCGCGCACGCCCGCGGAATCACCGAGGTACCCGACGACCCGCAGCGCGTCGTGGTGCGGAACCCGTCGAATTGACACCGCGGAGC
>NZ_BADB01000357.1:0-1303 GCF_000333415.1 Microbacterium sp. B24
ATCGGGACGGCCGCCTGGCTCCCGTGATCGCGGCCACGCGCGCCCAGGTGGAGGCGGCACGGCCGCTGGTCTCCGGCCCCGCGAAGCGCCCGCTCTTCGCCCGCGAGGGCCTGGACCGCGCCAACGCACAGATCGACGAGGTCCTCGCCGGCATCCGCGACGAGCAGGAGCGCGCCGCGCGCGCGTCGGCGCAGCTCGGCGGACTCATCGCACAGGCGCAGGGCGAGATCTCCGCGGCGGAGGACTTCATCTCCTCACGCCGAGGTGCGGTCGGCGCTGAGGCCCGCACGCGCCTCGCCGAAGCCGGCGCATCACTCGTGCAGGCCCGCCAGCTGCAACAGAACGATCCCGCGCAGGCGCTGGCCGCCGCGCAGCGCGCGCACGAGCTGGCGACGCAGTCCCTGCAGGCGGCGCAGAGCGACGTCGGCGTCTTCCAGGGCGGCATGTTCGGAGGATCCGGCGGATCGCCGCGTACGGGCACGGGCGGCGACATGATGGGAGCGATCCTGGGCGGCATCGTCATCAACTCGCTGCTGAACGGCGGCGGGGGCGGCCGCTCGCGCTCCGGTGGAGGTTTCGGCGGCCTCGGCGGGGGCGGCAGCATCTCCCCCGGTGGTTTCGGCGGCGCCGGCAGCCGCTCGCGACGCGGCGGAGGTCGCTTCTGAGCTCGACATCCGCTCGCCCCCTCCGACCGCACGATCCCCTCGCACGCTGGGAATTCTCCCGTTAGGAAAGGAAAAACGATGGCAAAGCAGTCCATCTTCGGTCGCATCTCGACGCTCGTGAAGGCGAACGTCAACGCGATGCTCGACGCCGCCGAAGACCCGCAGAAGATGCTCGACCAGTTGGTGCGCGACTACACCAACTCCATTGCCGACGCCGAGTCGGCGATCGCCGAGACCATCGGCAACCTCCGTCTGCTCGAGCGCGACCACGAGGAAGACGTGCGCGCCGCGGCCGAATGGGGCAACAAGGCCCTCGCCGCCAGCCGCAAGGCCGATGAGCTGCGGGCGAGCGGCAACACGGCGGATGCCGACAAGTTCGACAACCTTGCCAAGATCGCCCTGCAGCGCCAGATCAGCGAGGAGAACGAGGCCAAGGCCGTGGCTCCCACGATCGCGTCTCAGACGGAGGTCGTCGACAAGCTCAAGGACGGCCTCAACGGCATGAAGCAGAAGCTCGAGCAGCTGAAGGCCAAGCGCATCGAGCTGCTGGCGCGCGCGAAGACGGCCGAGGCGCAGAACAAGGTGCACGACGCGGTCAAGTCGATCGACGTGCTCGATCCCACGAGCGAGCTCGGTCG
>NZ_BADB01000356.1:0-1117 GCF_000333415.1 Microbacterium sp. B24
CTCTTCGAGCAGGTCGACGCCCTGCAGGTACTCGACGACGACGCCCTCGACCCGTTAGATCGTCGCCCCACACCTTCTCGACGAGCTCGGCGTCGTGGCGGCCTTCGACGAGGATCCGCGAGGCGCGGGCCACGCGGGCGCGAGTCGTGTCGGCGGCGAAGGAGCCGGAAGCGGTGCGGCGGGGTCCGGATGCCGCGGCCTTCGGCGCCTCCAGGACGACCGCCTGTCCATCGATCAGGAAACCGCCGCCGAGGGGGAACAGTCGACGGCGACCGCGGCGGTCCTCCAGCTCGACATGACCCGACTGGATGCCGGTGACGGCGCCGCAGAAGCCGTCGCCGGCGATCTCCACGACGAGGTCCGGCGCGGCCGCCACGCGCGGCACCGCGCGGCGCCCCGCGTCCCGCCATCCCGCGGCCAGGACGTCTGCGCCATAGCGATCGGGGCCGAATCCGTCGTTGTTCATGGTTCCTCCGAACGCGACACCATACCCGCCCCCGCCGCCGCGGGCGCAGGGACAGGCCGGGGAGGGCAAGACCCACGGCATGCCCGCAGCTCGCCTATCGGGTCATGCCGTTCGCGACATAGGATCGGCGTGAGGAGCGAGGTTCCCGCACCTCGCGCAGGGGAGGAACACGCATGCGTGCGCGTTTGTGGTTGGCGCTGACGGCGGCAGCGGCGATCGTCCTGGGCGCCGCGACCGCGGCGATCGCCACGGGCCCCGTGGCTCTCAGCTCGTCGCGCGTCGTGGATCAGTCCGGCGTGCTGACCGGTGCGCAGATCTCCGAGGTCGATACGCGCTTGCGCGCCCTCACCGCAAAGTCGGGCGTCGATCTCTGGGTCGCGTACGTCCCCCAGTTCACCGATCCGTCGGCGCCCGAGGACTGGGCGAACGAGACGGCGCAGAACAACGGTCTGGGACCGCACCAGTACCTCCTGGCGATTTCGACCGACGGCCGTCAGTACTACCTGTCGGGCTCCTCCGCTGGCCCCGTGACCGGTGATGAGCTCACCACGATCGAACGCGAACGGGTGCAGCCGGCACTGTCAGCGGGTAACTGGGTCGGCGCCGCGACCGCCGCCGCAGACGGACTGGCCGACGCCATCGCCGGCGGCA
>NZ_BADB01000355.1:0-928 GCF_000333415.1 Microbacterium sp. B24
CGAGCCGCACGGCATCCAGTGCCGCGTGCACGCGCGGCCAGATCTCCTCACGCGGCACGCCCAGGTTCTCGCAGCCGAACGCGACGTCGTCACCCACTCGCGCGAGGATCACCTGCGCGTCGGGATCCTGCAGCACGAGGCCCGCCCGGCCGCGGGTCTGCGTGGTAGGGACGCCGTCGATCAACAGCGCTCCCGCCGACTCGCCCTCCTCGTCGCCGCCGAGCACGCCCGCAAGCCCCTGCAGCAGGGTCGACTTGCCCGCGCCGGAAGCACCGAGCAGCAGCACGCGTTCGCCGGGTTCGATGCGAAACGACACGTCGCGCACAGCCCACGCCCGGCGTGACGCGTGCCGCCAGCCCCATCCCTGGGCGCTGACCGTGACCGGCGCGACCGGCCCGCCGAGGTCGACGGCCACGCTCAGACGAGGTCGCGGCGTTCGCGCCCCGCGGCGAAGCGATCCAGCGCACCGGTCGCGGCGAGACCGCGCGCGAGCACCCACGAGAGGGCACCGGCGATGACGGCGCCCGAGATGGTGGTGCAGATCAGGTAGATCACCGTGAACGCGGCGTCGGCCCCGGCGTACCAGAGGATCAGATTGTTGATGCCCCCCGCAAGGGCAGCCCCGGCGCCGGCGAGGATGGCGACGGGGAGCTTCCACGCCCGGTAGAAGAACAACAGGAAGACGAGCTCGGCTCCGAGACCCTGAACGAGTCCCGCCTCGAGGGTCAGGAAGCCGCCCCACTGGTTGCCGACGAGGGCCGAGACGACGGCCGCGAGCGTCTCGGTGTAGATCGCCGCTCCCGGCTTGCGGATGAGGAGAGCACCCAGCACGCCGGCGAACAGCCACGGGCCGTCCAGCAGGCCCTGCATGCCGGGCAGCAGGGGTTCCAGCAGGCTCTTCGGGCCGAGGTAGCCGATGTCCAGAGCA
>NZ_BADB01000354.1:0-2289 GCF_000333415.1 Microbacterium sp. B24
AGCTCGGTCCCGGGGATCCTCTAGAGTCTACTACGTGCAGGACCAGACGATGGAGCAGATCGCCTCCGAGATGAAGCTGTCGCGATCATCGGTCTCGCGCCTGATCGCTCACGCCCGCGAGATCGGCCTGGTGGAGATCACGGTTCATTCGCCACAGGAGGCCACGAGCGTCGTCGCCCGGCGTCTGTCCGAGCGCTACGGCATCACCGTGCACGTCGTCAGCACGCCGCCGCGTTCCACCGACGCCGAGCGCCTCGAGCGCACCGCGCGCACCGCGGCGCACGTCCTGTCGACCACGCTCGATCCCCAGGCGAGCATCGGCATCGCCTGGGGCGCGACCGTGTCGGCGATCGCCCGTCATCTGCCGACCAAGCGGCTGCACGAATCGCAGATCGTGCAGATGAACGGCGCGGCCAACGAGTCGACCTCGGGCATCAGCTACTCGGGGGCCATTCTGGAACGCTTCGGGCAGGCCTTCGGCACCGACGTGCAGCAGTTTCCCGTGCCGGCACTGTTCGATGACCCGCACACGAAGCAGCTGCTGTGGCGGGAGCGCTCCATCCGCCGCGTCGTGGAGGCGCAGGCGCGCGTGCAGGTGTTCGTCTTCGGGCTCGGCTCGCCCCAGGCGGACGTTCCCTCGCACGTCTATGCCGGCGGCTACCTGACCGGCGAGGATCTGCGGGTGCTGCTGCGCGATGGCGTCGTCGGCGACTGCGCCACGGTGTTCTACCGGCTGGATGGCTCGACCGGCGGCATCGAGCTCAACGATCGCTCGAGCGGTCCGTCGTTCGACGTCATCCGCCGCATCCCCCGTCGCCTGTGTGCGGTGTCGAGCCTGTCGAAGATCGACGCGCTGCGCGGCGCGCTGGCGGCGGGGCTCATCACCGAACTGGTCGTCGAGGAGGCTCTCGCCCGCCGCATCGTGGAGCTGCCGCTCAGCGCGGCCCGAGGATGAAGTTCCACGTGCCCGCCGCAACCGCGGCCGACACCGAGACGGCGGAGATCGCGACGCCCACCGCCACGAGCATCCACTCGCGCCTGCCGAAGCGGGAGGCGCGGGCCCACGTGCGGCGGCCGGGAGCGCCGAAGCCGCGCGCCTCCATCGCGGTGGCGAGCTTGGAACCGCGGCGGATGGAGAGCACGAGCAGCGCGAAGGCCATGCCGGCGAAGCGGCGAACACGCCCCTGATCGGCGATGCCGCGTGCCCGGCGGGCGAGTTCCAGAGCCCTCCAGTCCTCGAGGAACAGTCCGACCATGCGCAGGCCCGCCAGCGCGCCGAGCACGAACCGTGCGGGCAGGCGCCACACCTGGGCCAGGCCGTCGGCGAGATCAGTGGGATCGACGGTGACGAACAGCACGACCGAGGGCAGGGCCACGGCCAGCACGCGGAAGAAGGTCGCGACCGCCAGCGCGAGCGACCCCTCGCTGATGCGCAGGACGAACCATTCGACGTAGACCTGCCCGGACGCCGCGCCGTAGAGCGCGATCGTCAGCGCCGTCAGCGGCGCGGCCAGCCACACGGGCCAGGTCCGCATCCAGAACTCGCGCCACCGCAGCCCCGCGAACACGAACAGGACGCTCTCCAGCGCCAGCGCGACCGCGGCCGACACCCAATCCAGCGTCACGATCAACGGCAGGGCGATCACCGCGCTGGCGGCGAGTTTGGCGACCGGATTGACCCGCGCGATGACGCCGGGCCGGGTGCGGGTGTCCGCGGCGAGCATGCTCATGCCGCGGCATCCGCAGTCAGCGCGAAACGCCGGGCGCGGAGCGCATCGACGACGGCCTCGTCATGGGTGATCGCCACGATGGCCGACCCCTCGTCGCGCAGGCGGGCCAGCAGCGCGACCAGCTCGGCCCACGTGCGCGCGTCCTGGCCGAAGGTCGGCTCGTCCAGCACCAGGACGCGCGGGGCGGTGGCGAGGACGGCGGCGACGGTGAGCCGGCGCTTCTCCCCTCCCGAGAGCGTGTACGGGTTGGCGGCGGCCAGCGCGGTCAGCCGCAGCCGCTCCAGCAGCTCGTCCACGCGGGCGGCAGACGCGGCCTCGTCCATTCCGAGCGCGCGCGGCCCGACCTCGAGCTCGCCGCGTACCGACCGGGCGAGCAGCTGATGCTCCGGGTCCTGGAAGACGGTGCCGATACGGGTGAGAAGCTCACGTGAGCGCCACGAGATCGGTGCCGGCGCGGCGCCGGCGGCGAGCGTCGCCGAGGCCGACAGGTCGCCGGATGCCGGCCGCAGCAGTCCCGCGAAAGTGAGACTCTAGAGGATCCCCGGGACCGAGCTCAATT
>NZ_BADB01000353.1:0-956 GCF_000333415.1 Microbacterium sp. B24
ATTCGAGCTCGGTCCCGGGGATCCTCTAGAGTCTTCTCGGCCGGCATGAAGGACTGAGGATCGCACTCCGTCCGCAACGGTGCGGACGGTGCACCTGAAGGAGAACCCATGAAACGACGGATCGTCCCCCTCCGTCTGCGCATCGCGAGCGCTCGCCCGCGGCCCCGGACGCTCGGCCGTCTCGCGCTCGCAGCGGCGATCGTCGCCGGCGGCCTGACGGCCGGCGCCGTGGCGGCCCCCGCCGCGATCGCGGCCGGAACTACCTACTACATCGACAGCGCGACCGGCAATGACGCCGCGGCCGGCACCAGCCCGGCGACGGCGTGGAAGTCCCTCGCCGCGGCCACGTCGCGCACGTTCGCGGCGGGAGACAGCATCCTGCTCGCGCGCGGTGGTGCGTGGAGCGGTCAGCTCGCGCCCAAGGGCTCCGGTGCGTCGGGGGCGCCGATCACCATCTCGGCCTACGGCACCGGCGCGGCGCCGTCGATCTCGGGTGCACCGCTGGCGACCGGCGGCGCCGTCCAGCTCGAGAACCAGAGCTGGTGGACCATCGAGAATCTCGCCATCACGAACAACTCCGGCACCGACAACTTCGGCGCGACGACGGAAGCTGGCTCGTCGAGACCTCGCTCCGACGCGTCGCCGCGGAACTGCTCGGCATGACCCGGGATCGGGCGGGCCAGCTCGCCGAACCGGCGGATCCTTCGCGCTACCTCCAGCGGTTCGTCGTCGACGGCCACGACATCGTCACCGCCGGATCGGCCGTGGCCTACGCGGGAGCCCCGACGAGGTTCACGCCGCCGGAACCGTGGGGCTCCGCCGATCCGGTCTGGCTCCCCCGGTGAACACGTCGACGGCCCCCGCTCCGAAGAACGGGGGCCGTCGTGGGCGTGCGGGTCGCTTACTGCGCGGCCTTCACGAAGGGCAGGAGGGTGGGGTTGTTGGGGACCTGCAGG
>NZ_BADB01000352.1:0-5740 GCF_000333415.1 Microbacterium sp. B24
GGCCCTCCGGCGTCGATGCGACCAGCAGCTGGGCCGGCAGCTGCTCCTTCATCGCCTCGACGTGGCTGATGACACCGACGGTACGCCCGCCCGCGCGCAGGTCGTCGAGAGTCCGCAGCGCGAGTTCGAGTGTCTCGGGGTCGAGCGATCCGAAGCCTTCGTCGACGAAGAGCGTGTCCAGACGGATGCCGCCGGCCCGGGCCGTGACGACCTCTCCAAGACCGAGCGCGAGGGCGAGCGAGGCGAGAAAGGTCTCGCCGCCGGACAGCGACTGCGGCGGACGCCGCCGGCCGGTGTGCGCGTCGAGTACGTCGAGGCCCAGGCCCGACGCGCGCCCGCGCGCGGCACGGGCGTCGGAGTGGTGCAGGGTGTAGCGTCCCGACGACATCTCCGCCAGACGCACGTTGGCAGCCGCGACGATCTCCTCCAGTTCGGCGGCCAGCACGAAGGTCTCGAGGTCCATCCGCATCGTGTTCGGCGCCCGCCCGGCCACACTGTCGGCCAGACGGATCACGGCGGCGGCCTCGTCGGCGCTCTCCTGCACCTCCGCCAGGGCACGGTCGACCTGCTGCAGCAGATCCTGGAGCGCCTCGGCCGTGCGGACGGCGCCGGCGTGAGCGGAGATCGCATCGGTGCGCGCGGCATCGGCGAGCTCGACGGCATCGCGAGAAACGTCGACGTCGTGGGCCGAGGGGTCATCGCCGCCGGCGTCGAGTTCGAGTTCGAGAAGTCGAGAGCGCGTCGCCGACAGCTGCGCCGCATGATCGGCGATCGCGATGTCGATCCCCTCGATCTCCTCGTCGGAGATGAGCGCCGCCCGGGCCGCGTCGAGATCGTCGAAACCGGAGGCCGCGAGCAGCGCGTCGAGTTCCTGTCGGGCGTCGAGGTGCGCACGAGCGCGCTCATCACGTGCGGCATCAGCCACGACGACCGCGCGCGCCCGATCGCGCTCCTCGGCGACGGCGTCGATTCTCGCCGCCACCGTCGCGAACGACCCGCGCGCCGCGGTGACGACCGCCTCGAGGCGGGAGATGTCGGACTCGGCCGCGCGGGCACGCTCGCGCGCCGTCGCGAGGTGTTCGACGCACGCCGCGCGCCGCTCGTCGTCGGCCGCGGCGGCCTGCTCGGCACGCGCGCGGCGCTGCGAGAGGCCGGCGAGTTCCGCGGCCGCACGCTCGGCCTCGGCCTGCGCCGCGGACGTGGCGGCGAGCCTCTCCTCGGCCTCGGCTCCGTCGAGGCCGCCGGCGACGATGCGGGCCGCAGCGACAGCTTCCCGTGCGAGACCGGCACGCTCGCGCGCGTCGGCCTCGGCGACGGACGCCTCGTCTCGCGCGCGCTCGGCCGCCACCAGCAGGTCATCGGTGACGGGCTCGTCGGCGGGCGGCGAGGGGTGGGGATGCTCGGTGGAGCCACAGACCGGGCACGGCTCCCCGGGAACGAGCGCGGCCGCAAGCTCCGCCGCGACGCCGGCGACACGTCGACGCAGCAGCGCACCGAGCGCAGCCGAGGCGGCCTCGGAGTCCGTCAGCGCCGTCGCGTACGCAGCCTCGGCCGCGGCGAGCGCGGCCGCGAGGTCGTCGGCACGGTGGGCCGCAGCGACGACCTCGCGCAGACGCAGGTGTTCGGCACGCAGATCGTCGAGACGCGCCGCGGCGACCGACACGGCGGCGATCTCGGCGTCGATCTGGGCACGCTCGGCGGGACGGGCGGCGCGGCGGTCATCGATGTCCGCGAGGTCGTGCTCGCGCGCCACGATCGCGGCGATCGCAGCCTCGTGCTCGACCCGACGCGCGACGAGGTCCCGCTCCTGAGCGGCTGCGATCTCCCACCGGGCGAGATCACCGGTGAGCTGCTCGACCGCGCGAGCGGCATCGGCTGAAGCGTCCGTGCGGCCCGCACGCCACCGATCCCGAGCCGTGTCGGCGTCGTGCGCCGCCGCCGCCGCAGCGCGCTCGGCACGCTCGAGAGAGTCGAGAGGGGCGCGCAGCACCGCGGCGGCACGCCCGCCATCCAGCCGGCGGCGCACACGTGCGATCTCGTCGGCGCGGGCCTCGAGTTCACCGAGGCGGTGGCGCAGCGTCTGTCGCTCCTGCGCGCGCGCCGCGGCGGCCACGACCGCGGCGTGCGCGGTGGCCGCGGCGGCGAAACGCTCCTCGGTCGCCGTGCGCGCGAACTCCGCCTGTTCGACGCGGTACCGCGCGCGGCGGTGCGCCCGCGCGAGATCCTCGCGACGGGTTGCCACGGGCGCCGGCGCGGGATCCGCGCGCCGCGGGTCGGGGTGCGCTGCAAGCTCCGATCCGCCCGCGTGCTCGTCGGCGAGGTCGCCGGCGCCGTCCTGCGCCTGGCGGGTGTCGAGATCGTGGGCTCGGGCCAGCCTCTCGCCCTCCTCGACGAGCGTGCGCGCACGCGAGTCGACCGCGGCCAGAGCCGTCTCCGCCTCTCGGCGCCGGCTGTCGAGCTCATCACGGTACTGCTCGAATCGACGCGTACCGAACAGCGTGCGCAGCAGGCCCTGGCGCTCCTCACCGGAAGCGAGCAGAAACCGCGAGAACTTGTTCTGCGCCAGAAGGATCACCTGCTGGAACTGCTGCGCGTTCAGACCGAGGATCTCGCCGAGAGCCTCGCCGACCGTGCGCGGTTTCGCCGCCCGCCCGACCCATCTTNNCCTCGACAGCTCCTCCAGCTCCGCCCGCGGGGGTTCCGTCGTCAATCCGCCCCCGCGCTTGGCGGGGCGGTCGTATTCCGGCGCCCGCGTCACGCGCCAGCGTCGCGCGCCGACGGTGAACTCAATCGCACCTCGTCCGGGTCGGAGAGATCCGCGTGGTCGCTGCGCAGACGCTTCTCCCCGCCGTCATAGGGAGGCACGCTGCCATACAGGGCGAAGCTGACCCCGTCGAGAATGCTCGATTTGCCGGTGCCGGTGCGCCCGGAGATCAGGAAGAGTCCGTCGGCATCGAACGCGTCGAAGTCGACGACCTGCGTCTCACGGAAGGGCCCGAAGCCGGTGAGCTCCAAACGGTGGAGCTTCATGCCAACGCCTCGACGACGACGCGCTCCTCGAGGACGTCACGCAGCACCTCGCGCTCTCGCTCCGTCAGCCCCTCGCCGTCACGCACATGTGACAGGAACGCATCGAACAGCTCGAGGTCGCTGCGTGCGGCCCGGACACGATCGGTGTAGCCCCGCCCATCGCTGTGGCGTGCGACGTCCGGCACGTGCACGACCTTGGCGCAGTACGGAAAGCGCTGCTGCAGCCGACGCAGCGGATCGCGCACCGGAAGATCATCGGTGTACTCGACGCTGACCCATGCGTCGCGGGCGTCGTCGGAGCCGGGGTCGGCCAAGATCTCCTCGAAGGGTCCGCGCAGGGTGACGAGGCGTCGAGGCACCGGCAGCTCGAGCCAGACCGCCGCGGCGGCTCCCTCGGCATCCAGATCGATGAGCCACGACCCGCGGGGCTTGTGCCCTTCACCGAAGCTGTAGTGCAACGGCGCACCGGCGTAGCGCACATGCGCCGCGAGCTTCTGGCGGCCGTGGATGTGCCCGAGGGCGACGTAGTCGACACCGTCGAAGACCGACAGCGGGACGACGTCGAGTCCGCCCTGCTGGATGTCGCGCTCGAGGTGGGGAGTCGGCTCCACGCCGGCGGCGAAGCAGTGCGCGATCGCCACCGTCCGTCCTCCACGGCAGGCATGATCAGCGCGGACGAGGTCCATCGCGCGGCCGACCGCATCGGCCTGCGTACGCACCCCGGGCCACACTGCACGCACGAGGGCGGGTTCGAGGAAGGGGATGCCGTAGAAGTGCACCGGCCCGTGCTCGTCCGACACGGTGATCGGCTCGCCGATCGCCGTCGGGTCGGTGCGCACGTGGATGCCGTCGCGCAGCAGAGCCGCCTGGAAGCCGAGCCGCGCCGCGGAGTCGTGATTGCCGCTGGTCACGATGACCTGCGCACCGGTATCGGCGAGGGCCCGCAGCGTCTCGGACAGCAGCGTGTAGCAGGCGGCCGCCGGCGTCGCGGAATCGAAGACGTCGCCCGCCACGACGACCACGTCGACCGCGTGGGCGCGGACCTGATCGGTGAGCGTCTCGAGCACGCCACTGAGCGCCTCGAGCGTCGAATGACCGTGGAAGGTCCGCCCGATGTGCCAGTCGGAGGTATGCAGGATGCGCATGGCACCACGCTAGGCGCAGCCGCCGACATCGCGGGGAAGGCCCGCGGGCCGGGTCAGTCCTGGGCGGCTCTGCGCCGTGCGCCGAGGTCGATGACTCCAATCAGCAGTGCGATGCCCAGGAAGACGCCGACGGCCACCATTCCGTACGCGTATGCGTCGTGGAAGACCGCGAGGGAGTCTGTCGCGCCGTCCTTCTCGCGGTAGACCGTCGAGTAGAAGAGCGAAAGCCCGATCGCGGTGCCCACCGCCGTCCCGACGCGCTGGCCCAGCTGGCCGACCGAGCCGGCGAGCCCTCCCTCGCGCGTGGGGATCTCGGCGAGCGTGAGCGTCTGGTTCGGTGCGACCACGAGGCCGGCGCCGGCGCCGGCGAGGACCATGACCCCCGCCATCGCGTACTCCACGACACCGGCCGGCACCGTGTACGCGACGACGGCGAGCGCGACGACGCTGACGAGCACCACGATCAGTCCGCCCACCACGAGCGGGCGGCCGAGTTTGCCGACGAGCGAGCCGCCGAACCACGCGGTGATGGCGCTGGCCACGGCGAAGCCGATGGAGACCATCCCGGCGAAGACGGGTTCGGTGCCGATGCCGATCTGCAGGAAGAGCGTGGTCAGCAGGAACATCGCCGGGATCGCGGTGAAGTAGGTGGTGACGACGAGGGTGCCGTTGCGGAATGACGAGATCGAGAAGAGGGAGAACGGCACGAGAGGTGAACGACCGGATGCCGCGTACCGCCGCTCCCACCACGTGAACGCGGTCACGAAGACGACGAAGAGCACGAGGCTCCACCACCGGCGGGGATCGTCGGTGGGCGCGCCCGTCGTGAAGAGGAAGGGCCACATGAGGGTCACGATCGTGAACGCGAGCAGCACGAGACCCACCGGATCCAGCTGCAGACGCCCGGGGGTCGCGCGCCGCGTTCGCGGCAGCAGGCCGAGCACTCCGGCGATCACGAGCGCACACAGCGGCACGTTGATCCAGAAGATCCATCGCCAGCCGTCCTGCACCCCGCCGACGGCGATCATGAGGCCCCCGAATGTCGGGCCGATGGCGGTGGCGACGCCGATCGTGGCTCCGAACAGTCCGAACGCGCGTCCGCGCTCCTTGCCGACGAAGATCTGCTGGATGGTCCCCAGCACCTGTGGCATCTGGATTCCGGCGGCGAGGCCCTGCACGAGCCGGGCGGCGATCAGCACCTCGATCGTGGGCGCGAGGGCGCACACGACGCTGGTGATGAGGAACAGGCTCAGACCGACGAGGAAGAGGGCCTTGCGCGATCGCTGGTCGCCGAGGCGCCCGAAGGGCACGAGGGCGAGGCCGAACATCAGCACGTAGCCGGAGACGACGATCTGCAGCTGTGTCGACCCGGCACCCAGCGCTTTCTCGATCGAGGGCAGCGCGACGTTCACCTTGCTCAGATCGAGGATCGTCAGCGCCGCGACGGACACGCAGACCCAGAACGCGCGCCAGCGCTGCCCGCCGTTGAGGGAGATGCTCGCGGTACCCGGACTGGTCACCCGTCACGCTATCGCTCCCCGGCGCGTGGCCGTCCTCGACAGCTG
>NZ_BADB01000351.1:0-2564 GCF_000333415.1 Microbacterium sp. B24
CGAGGCCATCGGCGCCTCCATCGAGACGATCGACATCCGGCCGATGGCCACCGAGCTGCTGACGGGCATCGGACACCCCTTCGCGAACGGCGAGCCCGTGTACGACGTGACGTTCGAGAACGTGCAGGCCGGGGCGCGCACCGACTTCCTGTTCCGCCTCGCGAATCAGAACGGCGGCCTCGTCGTGGGCACCTCCGACCTGTCGGAGCTCGCCCTGGGGTGGGCGACCTACGGCGTGGGCGACCAGATGAGCCACTACGCGGTGAACGCCGGGGTGCCCAAGACGCTCATCCAGCACCTCATCCGATGGGTCATCGCCCACGCCGGCGACGACGGCATGAGCCTGTCGCCGGCGGCGAAGGACGTGCTGCAGGCGGTGCTGGACACCGAGATCAGCCCCGAGCTGGTGCCCGCGGGCCAGGACGGCAAGGTCCAATCGACCGAGGACACCATCGGCCCCTATGCGCTGCACGATTTCGCGCTGTTCCACGTGCTGCGTTACGGCTTGCGCCCGTCGAAGATCGTCTTCCTCGCAGAGCACGCCTGGCGCGATGCGGATGCCGGTGCATGGCCGCCGGGCTTCCCGGCATCCGACCGCTACGGTTACGACCGCGAGACGATCGTGCGCTGGTTGCGCGTGTTCCTGACGCGCTACTTCGGCTTCGCGCAGTTCAAGCGCACCGCGATTCCCAACGGCCCGAAGGTGCTGGCGTCGGGTTCGCTCTCACCGCGCGGCGACTGGCGTTCTCCCAGCGACGGGAACGCCGCGGTGTGGCTGGCCGAGCTCGACCGCGCCTTCCCTGCCGCCTGAGCGCACCCGTGCCGCCCGGCCGCGGCGTTCGTCTGCCCCTTCTCGTCGCCTCCCCCCGCTCGGGTGCGACAGGACGGGACGGATGAAAACCGATCAGGCTGCGGGAAGGGTTCCGATCGCGATCGTGATCACCCAGCTGTCGCGTGAGGCGTCGACGAGCGTGTACTTCATGTTGCGGTCCGGGATCCAGCCCTTGAGCCGGCCCATGTCCAACCGCACGTTCTCGGGTGCGACGCGCACCCCGCGACCGTCGGCTTCGAGCACCGCCTGAACCCGGACCCAGTGCTGGAGCAGGTCGGGGATGTTGTTCGGATCGAACAGGTGCGAGTGCTTCTGCATGAGACGGATGTCAGCCGGCTCCGGGGTCATGTCGCGGATGTCGATGCCCAGCGGCAGACCCGGGTCGCAGATGGCGACGACCGTGGCGGCGCGGAAGCTCGCCGTGACGATGGCGATCGGCAGGTCCTCGCCGTCCCGCGAGGCGATCAACCGCGTGTGGTAGCCGAAGCCGCGCGGCGCCTCGCGCTCGATACGGATGTCGTTCATGTCGCAGCCGAGGCGGGCGGCGATGAGCTCCTTGGCGAGAAGACGGCGACGATCGTGGACGGTCGTGGCCGGGTCCCAGCCGAGTCGCGCGGCAACCGAGGGCGGAGTGTCGAGCAGAACCGAAGTGAGTGTCATGGCGTCCCTTTCATCGCGCGTCCCGCCGCGTGGGTGCACCGGCGGGATGCCGCGTGCTCCCATCCTGGCCCAGGATGGCACGTCGCGGTCGCCGGATGCGACGTGAGAAAGGCCGCGGACAGCTGACCGTGAACAAAGTCACAGTGAGTCGATAGGGTCGACATACCGCCGCCGCGCCCGCCGTCCCTCGGACGGGGCCGCGCGACGTCCCGAGACGACGAAGGAAGAGCAGATGTCGACACCCCCGCCCACGAATCCTCAGGATCCGGACGGCTCGGCCGCCGACGGGCCGGACGCGGTCACCCCCGACGCCGTCGACTCCACTCCGACCGAGGTCGCGCCTCCCGCGGCCCCGCCTGTCCCGCCCGCGCCCACCGGCGGATACGGAGACGCGTACGTCGCGCCGACGGCGCCTCCGCTGCCGCCGGAGCCCGGGCAGCCCACCGCGCCCTACGGCGCACCCACCGTCCCCTATGGCGCACCCACGGTCGCCTACGGCGCACCCACGCCTTCGTCTGTCCCCCCCTCGGGACCGCCGACGCCCGACACGCGGTCGAAGGCCATCGCGTGGACGGCACTCGGGCTCGCCGCCGGAGGCACGCTGCTCAGCATCATCGGCATCGTGCCGGTGCCCTGGGTGGGCCTGGTGGCCGTCCTGATCGGCGGCCTGCTGCTGCTGGCGGGCTTCATCTTCTCCATCGTCGGGCTCGCCGGAAAGCGCTACGGCGGAAAGCCCCTCAGCATCACGGCTCTCGTGCTGTCGCTGGTGGGCGCGACGATCGGCTCGTTCGCGCTCATTTGGTCGATCATCCTCGTCGGTGTCTCCTCGGCGGGCTCGTCGATCAGCGAGATGATGAGCACCCCCTCGCCCGTGCCTTCCGTCGAGGTCGACTCCGGCGGCATCCTGCCCGGAGAGGGCGACGGTTCCGCGCCGGCCACGGAGTCGGCCGCGCAGCAAGAGTTCATCGCCGATGTCCCGCCGAAGGTCAACCAGATCCTCGGAGAGGTCGATCCGACGGCGACGCCGGAGATCATCGAGCAGGTCTCCCCGACGAATCGCTGATCCTCATCG
>NZ_BADB01000350.1:0-3665 GCF_000333415.1 Microbacterium sp. B24
CGCGGTGCCGCGACCGACACCGCAATGGTGGAGGCGAGCGAGAACTGTCCTGCTTCGTCGATGACGAGCAGGTCCAGGCTCGCGCGGGGCACGCGCCCGGCGTGACTCAGGTCCCACGCCGTGCCCCCGATGACGAAACCCTCCGGGTGGGCTGCGGCGAACGCCGCGTAGCCGTCCTTCGCGATGACGGTGAAGCTCTCGGCGCCGGATGCCGTGCCCTTCGTCGCCTTCGCGACGCGCTCACCCGGCACGCCCGCATCGACGATGCGCGCGAGCATGTTCTCCACGACCGCGTGCGACTGCGCCACGACACCGACGCGGTATCCCTTCTCGCGGACGAGCCGTGCAACCACGTGCGAGCCGACATAGGTCTTGCCGGTGCCCGGCGGACCCTGCACGGCCAGATAGCTGCGGTCGAGGTCGTCGACGGCACGGGCGATCTCGTCGACCGCATCGCCGAGGCCCTCACTGCGGGCGAGCGCGCCCGAGCGCGTGCGCGGAACCCTGCGCAGCAGCAGATCGGTCGCGGCGTCGGACGGGAACGCTGCGGAGTGCAGGGGCGCAGCCTGGATGATCGCGTCGGCCCACTGGTCGATGGCCGCCTGTTGCGACCCGGCCTGCGGCGGCGCGGGCGGTGTGGAGGCGATCGGCAGCTCCTGCCAGGTGAACCCCTGAACGGAGTTCTCCTCCACGACCATGCCGTCATCGAGGACGTCGACGACGCGGACCGAACGTGCAGCGTGGATCCATCGCGGGCTGGTGTCGACCGGGAACGGTGTCGGCAGCTCGTACAGCAGGAAGACCGCACCCCCCGCGGACAGCTTCGTGCCCGGCGCGAGATCGCCGCGCAGCTCGATCACGCGACGCTGGACGCGTCCGCCCTCCGGTACGTGCCAGTCGCTCAGGACTCGGCACCGATCGTGATCGAAGACGACGACGTCGCGGGTGTCCTCCCAGATCGAGACGGGCTCACGCAGCCGCAGGAAGTGCGTCGCCCAGAAGGTCTTCGCCTCGCGGGGGTAGTAGTCGATCGCCGCGGCGGCGAGCTTGAGCGCGGTGACCGCGGCCACATCGGGGGCATCGTCCCTCTCGGCAGCGCCCGCCATGCGCGTGAGCGCATCGGCACGCGGGGACGGTTCGTACGGACGCTCTGCGGCGTCGACGTCTGCCGAGGGCAGGAGCTTGGACTCCCGGGCCCGCTCGACCAGCCAGTTGCGCAAGCGCCGGGTCGAGACGCAGTCGTAGCGGTTGTAGTCGGCGAGATCGTCGAGAATCGCCGCTCCCGCGGCATCCGCCCCCGCGTCGATCAGCTCGCGCGCCTCGACATACTTGACGATCGAGTCGTCGCCGCGCTGCACGTCGCTGGTGCGCACCTCGGCGCCCATGTAGAGCGGTTCGAGCTTCTTGATCGAGTACGAGCGCGATCCCACGCGAAGGGCGCGCCGGACGATCGGGTAGAGGTCGACGAAGACGCCCTCACGCAACAGCGTGTCGACCTCGGCCTCGCGCACACCGTAGCGGGCGGCCATCGCCAGCAGATGCGTCGGTTCGTACGGCGCGTAGTGGTAGATGTGCATTCCGGGGTGGGCGCGCCGGCGCAGCGCCACCACATCCAGGAAATCCTCGAGCGCCCGCTTCTCATCGGCAAAGGAATGCGCCCACAGCGCCGCGTATTGCTCGTCGTCGTCGACCCAGCCGAACAGGTAGTCGATGCCCCACATCGCTCCCACCCCGTCGGCGGCTTCGGTGTAGAGCGGGTCTCCCTCGAATTCGAAGAAGAAGTCCCCGCGGTCGGGCCGGGGCAGCGCTCCGATTCGCCTTCGGAAGACCACCTCGAAGGTCGGCACCGGCGGCGCGGCCGCGGTTGCCGTCTCCCCAAGCGGCCGCCGGGCTGTCCAGCTGCAAGCGCGCCTGCGTACGCAGGCCGGCGAACGTGTCCCCCGACATCCGCTCGGGAGGCGCGCTCGCGGCGGCCAGGTCGTCGATGGTATGGATGCCGGCGGCGCGCAGCCGGTCACGCTGCACGGGTCGCATCCCCGCGACGAGCAGCAGGTCGCGATGGGCGACGACCTCCGCATCGCAGGTCGCGCATCGGCCGCACGCCACGATCCTGAGCTCACNCCGGTCGTCTCCCCACGCGATCGGAGCGCCCGTAGCGCCCGCCGCGATGTCGCGGTCGGCGACGAGCGCCCGCAGTCGCTGCCTGCGCAACCGGAAGACGGGCAGGAGGTCGCTGACGGCGTGCGTCGAGGTCGTGCCGTCGCCGAGCAGCAACTCCACACGGCTGCTGCGCGGCACTCCCAGCCGGTCGAGCTGGTCGGCATATGCCGCAAGCTGCATCAACGCCGTCACGCGTGCGTGACGCGCGAGTTTGGTGTCCTGCACGACCCACGGGTTGGCGGCGGCATCCGCGGGGCGAGCGGGGTCGTCGCGCACGAGGAAGTCGGCGAATCCGACGAACTCCTCGGTGGCGAACACCGCCTGATAGATGACCGCGACGGCGGGGTCGGCCAGCGCCGCCGTCGTCGCGGCCACCGCAGCCGCGACGGCCGCGGCATCCGACGATCGCGTCTCGGGCAGTTCCACGACACGTCCGGGATACTGCGCGCGGTAGGCCTCCAGCTGGCGCAGCTCGTGCTGGGTGCCGAGCCGACCGGCGCGCTCGAGGGTGAGGTCTTCGGGTTCGACGACCGCCGGCACCCGTCCGAGCTTGGCGTCGATCGCACGCAGCCACGCGAACTCGCACTCGGCGGCTGCTTTCAGATCGCTCGCGCTCCAGACGATGCGCGCACCGTCGCCGGTGTCCTCGATGTATCGCATGTCACCCTTCCGCCTTCGACGCTAGTCGGCGCCGCCGACATCGCCCAGCGCCTGCGCACCTGCCAGACTGGAGGGGTGAGCGAGAACCTGCCGTTCGAGAGCGTCTATCGGCACGGGTTCGCCCGGGTCGCCGCCTGTACGATCCCCGTCGCGATCGCCGACCCGGCGCGAAACGCCGAGGCGGTCATCGACGCGGCCCGCGCGCTCAGCGACGATGCCGTCGCCGTCGCCGTCTTCCCGGAGCTCTGCCTGACCGGGTACGCCATCGACGACCTCGTGATGCAGGATGCCGTGCTCGACGCCGTCCACGCCGCCATCGCAAGCCTCGTCTCGGCCTCGCAGCAGCTGCGTCCGCTGCTGGTCGTCGGCGCACCGCTGCGGCTGGGGCCACGCCTCTACAACTGCGCGGTGATCATCCACGGCGGCCGCGTGCTCGGCGTCGCACCGAAGAGCTATCTGCCGACCTATCGCGAGTTCTACGAGGCCCGCTGGTACGCGGCCGGAACGGATGCCCCGGAATCCACCGTGCTGGTCGGCCAGGAGGTGCCCGTCGGCACCGACCTGCTGTTCGCCGCGGACGACGTGCCGGGCCTGGTGGTCCACGCGGAGGTGTGCGAGGACATGTGGGTGCCCGTGCCGCCGTCGTCCACCGCCGCTCTCGCCGGTGCGACCGTGCTCCTGAACCTCTCCGGCAGCCCGATCACCGTCGCGCGGGCCGATGATCGTCACCTTCTCGCGAAGTCTCAGTCGTTCCGCTGCATCGCCGCCTACGTGTACGCGGCCGCGGGCCTGGGCGAGTCGACCAACGACGTGTCGGACTCTAGAGGATCCCCGGGACCGAGCTC
>NZ_BADB01000349.1:0-428 GCF_000333415.1 Microbacterium sp. B24
ATTCGAGCTCGGTCCCGGGGATCCTCTAGAGTCCGGCTCTCATCGCCGCGGTGCGCGAAGCGGGGTACGACGCGCGCGTGCGAGAGCGCACCGCCCACCCGCACGCCGGCCCCCACGACGGCCGTGCGTCGTCGTCGCACGGCGGCCACGTCCATGACGTCGAAGACCGCCCGGGTGCCACACGGCTGACCACTCGTCTGCTCATCAGCGCCGTGCTGGCCGTGCCGGTGGTACTTCTCGGGATGATTCCGCCGTGGCAGTTCCCGGGGTGGCAGTGGTTGTCGTTCGTACTGGCAGTGCCCGTCGTGCTCTGGGGAGGCTGGCCCTTCCACCGCGCCACGTTCGCCAACGCCCGCCATGGCGCGATGACGATGGACACCCTCATCACGCTCGGAACAGGTGCGGCGACGCTGTGGAGCGTCTGGGCG
>NZ_BADB01000348.1:0-1098 GCF_000333415.1 Microbacterium sp. B24
CACGTCTTCGGAAGCGCAGCGGTCGCAACGCCGTCCAGTACGTGCAGACCGCTGATTTCGTGCCGCTGCCCGAGGACCCCGCCAAGGAGGTCCGCGAGATGCTCGAGGGTCTGCGAAGCAACACCGGCACCGAGCGCGTCGCGGTGCTCCGCAAGACGCTGCAGGAGGAGATGGACGCCAACGCCCAGGTCTTCCGCACCGAGGAGACCCTGACCAACGTCATGGGCACCATCCACGACCTGCGCCAGCGCTTCAAGAACGTGCACATCGACGACAAGGGCAAGCGCTTCAACACCGATCTGCTCGAGGCCGTCGAGCTCGGCTTCCTTCTCGACCTTGCCGAGATCGTCGCGTACGCCGCCCGCAACCGTCGCGAGAGCCGCGGCGGACACATGCGCGAGGACTACCCCGACCGCAACGACGAGCAGTACATGCAGCACACGATGGCCTACCTCACCGGCGACCCGCACTCGCCCGACCCCGAGGATCACATCAAGCTGGACTGGAAGCCCGTCGTGTTCACCAAGAACGACAAGGGCGAATTCAACTACCCACCGATGGAGAGGAAGTACTGATGTCGACCGCCATCGTCGAGCAGGACGTCGTCGCCGAGACGACCGGTGAAGCCCCGATCCAGTCGTACCTCGTCACCTTCATCATCCGCCGTTTCGACCCGGAGACCGACAGCGAGCCGCGCTGGGTCGACTACGACGTCGAGATGTACCCCACCGATCGCGTGCTGGACGCCCTGCACAAGATCAAGTGGGAGGTCGACGGCTCCCTGACCTTCCGTCGGTCGTGCGCCCACGGCATCTGCGGCTCCGACGCGATGCGCATCAACGGCCGCAACCGCCTGGCCTGCAAGACACTGATCAAGGACCTCGACATCTCGAAGCCGATCTACGTCGAGGCGATCAAGGGTCTGCCGCTGGAGAAGGACCTCGTCGTCGACATGGAGCCGTTCTTCGCGTCGTACCGCGAGGTGCAGCCGTTCCTCATCGCCAACAGCAAGCCCGAGGCCGGCAAGGAGCGCATCCAGTCGATCGTCGACCGCGAGATCTTCGACGACACCACCAAGTGCATCCTGTGCGCCGCGTG
>NZ_BADB01000347.1:0-7260 GCF_000333415.1 Microbacterium sp. B24
CAGCAGCACCCCGTCGTTGCCCCACTCGCCGAGTTCTTCGACGAGATCGGCAAACTCTTCGGCCGTGCCCACGAAGCCGGTGCGGTCCGAGATGCGACCCGCCCGTGACAGCGCGGTGAGGTGGGTCCGCAGTGGCGCGGTCGCGGCATCCCGGTCGCCGATGAGTCGACGGATGGATCCCTGCGAGACGTGTTCGGCGAAGATGCCTTCCGGCAGCGGAGCATCCAGATCGAGGACGGTGAGGTCGGTCTCGAGGTCGCTCGACTGCCGTTGGGCGATCGCACGCAGAGCGGCGTCGTCGGGGTGCGCGGAGGCGGCGACGACCCGGTCCGCCTCCTCCGCCGACGAGACGATCACCGGCTGCAGCGCGAACAGGATCTTGACGTCGGACGGCGCCCGCCCGCGCTCCGCGGCGGCGGCGTGGATCTTCGCGCGGTAGGCGCGCACGCTCTGCTCCGTCAGCGGCGCGAGCGCCAGTTGGATGTCGGAGTTCGCGCCCGCGAAGCCGAGCCCACGCCCCGACCCTCCGGGTGAGGCGATGACGGGTTCGCCGCGCCGGAACGGCACGGCATTGAGCGGGCCGTCGAAAGCGAAGTACTCGCCGCGGTGTCGCACCGGATCCAGTTTCGTGCCGTCGGCGTAGACGCCGGTGGCTGCATCGCGCACCAGCGCCCCCTCACCCCACGAGTTCCAGAGGGCGCGGATGCCGTCGAGCCACTCCTCGGCGCGATCGTAGGCCGCGTCGTGGCTCAGCTGTGGAGCGCCACCGAAGTGGCGGGCGCTTCCGGTGTCGGTCACGACGTTCAATCCGAGCCGGTCGCCGAAGCACTGCGGAAGTACTGCCTTCCTCGGTCGGAGCCGCGAGTACCAGGGGGACACTTTCGAAGGCGCCGCCGTCGCGAAACTCGCGGTCATAATCTCGGCGGTCCGCACGCCACCGACTCGCCGCAGCCTGCATGGCTGCGGGAGCATCCGCGGGTCACGGTCGTTCGCAGCGACGAGTTCTTCGCCGATCCGTCGGTGCTCCCCACGCACAACTCCCATGCCGTCGAGGCGCAACTCCACCGCATCGACGGGCTGGCCGAGCACTTCCTCTACTCGAACGACGACATGTTCTTCGGCCGCCCCGTGACGGCGGAGATGTTCTTCACCGCGGGGGGCCTCACGAAGTTCGTCGAGTGCGACGTCCGCATCGGATCGGGCCCCACGCGCACGGAACGGTCCGGACACGACAACGCGCTGCGCGTGAATCGGGAGCTCCTGCGCGAGCGGTTCGGTCGCGTGATCCTGCGCGACCTCGAACACTGTGCGGCACCGATGCGGCGAAGCGTGGCCGCGGAGGTGGAGCGCGAGTTCGCCGACGACATCGCGCGCACCGCGGCATCGCGCTTCCGCAGCGCGACCGACGTCTCCGTGACCAACAGCCTGTATCACTACTACGCGCTCATGACCGGGCGGGCGATCGCGACGACCGAGCCGCGCGTGCGGTACGTGCAGACCACGATGGCGTCGGCCCTGAAGAAGATGCGTCGACTGGAGCAGCGCCGCGACGCCGACATGTTCTGCCTGAACGACGGCGGCGAGACGGAGGTGCCGGAAGAGCTGCGGGTGCGGATGCTCCGCGACACGCTCGAGCGGATGTTCCCGGTCCGCGCCCCGTGGGAGCGTCCACTCAGCGGCGCACGAACACCGGACGTGTCGGCGGGGCCGACGGCCGCTGCACGCCGACGCCCGTGATCCCCGCCTCCGCGAGGAGGCGCTGCGCCGTCTGCGGGTCGGTGTACTCCATGACGCGTGGCACATCGACGGGGACCACGGAATGGACCACCGTGTCGTCGTACACGTGGACGAGGTTGTAGGACTGCGCACCGTCCTGCGGGCGGGTGCCGCCGACCGGCACGGTGAGATCCTGTGCGTAACAGGTCGACGAGGCGACGGAGACGGGGATGCCGGCGAAGGTCGCGAACGTCGAGTAGTGGAGGTGCCCGGCGATGATCGCACGGACGTCGGTGCCGCGCAGCACGCGAGCCAGCCGCGCCTGATCGCGAAGCTCCACGCTCGCCGCGAGCGCGAGCACGCTCGGCACAGGCGGGTGATGCATGGCGAGGATCGTGCCCAGCGGCGCCGGGGTGGCGAGCACCGTGGCGAGCCAGGCGAGCTGCGCTTCGCTGATCTCGCCGTAGTGGTGCCCCGGCACGGACGTGTCGAGGGTGACGATGCGCAGGCCGTCGAACTCGTCGACGCGGTCGACCGGGCGCAGGTCGGCATCCTCGCTGTCCCACAGCTCGCGACGGAACGCGGCGCGATCATCGTGGTTGCCCATCACCCACACGACCGGCGCCTCGAGGCGCGCGGCCACGGGTTCCACCATCGCGCGCAGCGTGGCGTAGGCGGCGCATTCGCCGAGATCGACGAGGTCTCCGGTCACCACGATCGCGTCGGGGCGCACGCCCGACGCTTCGATGCCGGCCAGCGCACGAGCCAGGTGCTCCTCACCCGACACGCGGTCCCAGATACGCGAGCCCGCCGCGCGCAGATGGGTGTCACTGAGGTGGAGCAGAACCCGTTCGGGAGCAGGATGCTCGGCCATACGCATGGGCGCAATGTTACAAGCATGTTTCGTGACGGCGCGGTGAACAGGACGCGACATGTCGCCGACCGACGGTCAGCGGGTCACGGCGAGGCCCGGCGCGCGCACCGGTGCTTACCGAAGCGTGCGGGCGATCGCGACGAAGTCCGCGATCGTGAGCTGCTCGCCACGCGCCGTCGGGTCGACGCCTGCAGCCTCCAACACCGCCGACGCGGTGCTCGACGATCCGCCGAGCACCGGTGCCAGCGCCTGCCGCAGCATCTTGCGGCGCTGCTGGAAGGCGGCATCGACCACCTGGAACGTCGCGCGGCGCAGAGCCTCGTCGCCGCGCGGCTCGGGGTCACGACGGAACCCGACGAGCACGCTGTCGACGTTCGGCACCGGCCAGAAGACCTGCCGAGAAACGGTGCCGGCCAGCCTCCACGGACCGTACCAGGCGGCCTTCACGCTGGGCGCGCCGTAGACCTTGGATCCCGGCGGGGCGGCGAGCCGCTCCCCCACCTCGGCCTGCACCATCACGACACCGCGCTCGAGACCCGGGAAGGTCTCCATGAAGTGCAGCAGCACCGGAACGCTCACGTTGTACGGGAGGTTCGCGACGAGCACGTTCGGATCGCCCGGAAGAGCGGTGACGCGAAGGGCGTCGGCATCCACCACCGTCAACGCGCCCTCGGCGACGCCGTGAGACGCAGCGGTGGCCGGCAGACGCTCGGCGAGGCGATGATCGATCTCGACCGCGGTGACCGCCGCGCCCGTCTCGAGGATCGCCAGCGTGAGCGACCCGAGCCCGGGGCCCACCTCGACGACACGGTCGGTGGCCGCCACCTCCGCGACATGCACGATCTTTCGCACCGTGTTGGCGTCGACGACGAAGTTCTGACCGAGCTTCTTCGTCGGGGTCACGTCGAGGTCGGCGGCGAGCGCACGGATCTCGGCGGCTCCGAGCAAGGTCACGGGCATGCGCTCCAGCCTATCCGGCGGCGCCGCCGGCTCGAGGGACGCCGCGATCGCCCCTCTACGGGACCCAGTAGCCGACGGCGCAGAGCAGGCGCGTCTCGTCGTCGGCATCGGCCGGTGCCTCGATGGCGGGAGGGAACACGCCCCACTGGCGCCACTCGTCCGCGAACGTCACGACGTGCTCCTCGAGACCGGCGATGAGCTCCGGCGACAGATGGAACGGGATGCCGAGGTGCTTCGCGATCTGCCATGCCTGGAACGCCCGGTAGGTGGCCAAGTGCGCGAGGCCTTCGGCGGCGGGGTAGTCGCCGTAGCTGAACCGGAACGTGTCGGCGTAGCCGCCGGCGCGAACGGCGGCGGTCGCGGCGTCGTTGCGCGCGTCGTAGGCGCCGATCGGATCATCGCCCAGCAGATCGACCCCGCGCAGGTCGTCGCCGTCTGCGGACGCACGGCCGCGCAGGACGTCGGGCACCCACGCCTCGTCGTAGGTGTGGGCCTGCAGGATGTCGCGGAACGTGGGGTCGGGGGTGGAGGTCCAGTCGGCGGGCGCCGACCGGGTGAGATCGGCCGGATCGATCCGATCGATCACGTCGCGCAGGGCGGCGTCGGAACGCAGAAACAGCTCGTCGGTGTTCATGGTCGACACGCTAGAGGGATCCTCCGACACGGCTTCGGTCGGGCTCGCCGCTGCCGTCGCCGGCGCCACCGAGACGTCTCGTGCCGGCGAGATGTCGCAGATCGCAGACGGGATGCCGCGCCGCGACCCGCGGCATCCCGCGCTCGCGAAACCCTACGCGGACGCCGCGGCGCGGGCGGCCGCGGGCAGGGCGTCGACGATCTGCGCCACCGCGGCATCGTCGTGCGCGGCGGTGAGGAACCACGCCTCGAACGCCGACGGCGGCAGCGAGACGCCGGCATCCAGCATCGCGTGGAAGAACCGGCCGTAGGCGGCGGTGTCCTGCTGCTGCGCTGTCGCGTAGTCCGGCACCCCGCCGACGACTTCGGCGCCGAAGAACACGCTGAACAGGGTTCCCGCCCGCTGCAGCACGTGGGGCACCCCGGCCGCAGTCAGCGCCGCCGTCGCCGCACGGGCGACCGCGTCGGCCGCCGCTGCCAGCCGGGAGTACGCGGAGGCGTCGGCCAGACGGAGCGTCGCCAGGCCCGCGGCGACCGCGACGGGGTTTCCGCTCAGCGTGCCGGCCTGGTACACCGGCCCCAGCGGGGCGAGCATGTCCATGACGTCGGCGCGGCCGCCGACCGCGGCGACCGGCAGTCCACCGCCGATGACCTTTCCGAAGGTCACGAGGTCGGGTACGACCTCCTCCCCCGCGTCCGCGAGCACCTGGGCGTAGCCGCCCGGTGCGGCGCGGAAGCCGGTGAGCACCTCGTCGCTGATCAGCAGGGCGCCCTCGCGTCGGCAGAGATCGGCGACGAACGTCGAGAATCCGGGTGCCGGCGCGACCACCCCCATGTTCGCGGCCGCGGCCTCGGTGATCACGGCGGCGATCCGACCGGAATGCGCGGCGAAGACCTCCTCCAGCGCGGCACGGTCGTTGTACGGCACGACGAGCGTCTGCGCCGCGACGGCCTCCGGCACACCGGCAGAGCCCGGCAGTGCGAAGGTCGCCAGCCCCGACCCGGCGGCGGCGAGCAGCCCGTCGGAGTGACCGTGGTAGTGACCGGCGAACTTGATGAGAAGGTCCCGTCCGGTCGCGCCGCGCGCCAGTCTGATGGCGGTCATCGTCGCCTCGGTGCCGGTGGAGACCAGTCGGGCCTTCTGCACGGCCGGCACCCGTCGCACGATCTCCTCGACGAGCTCCGCCTCGGCCGGCGTCGGCGCCCCGAACGAGAGTCCGCGCGCGGCGGCGGCCTGGACGGCGGCGACGACCTCGGGATGAGCGTGACCGAGCAGCGCTGGCCCCCAGCTGGCGACGAGGTCGACGTAGCGGCGGCCCTCGGCATCCGTCACATACGCCCCCGCGGCCTCGACGAGGAAGCGGGGCGTCCCACCGACCGAGCCGTAGGCGCGCACGGGCGAGTCCACGCCACCGGGGATGACCGCGCGGGCGCGGGTGAACAGGGCGTCGTTGGTGTCGGTCATGCGAGTGCCCGTCCCTCTCGGAGCCAGCCGGCGACCTCGATCGCCCAGTACGTCAGAATCGCCTCGGCGCCGGCGCGGCGGATGCCGAGGATGCTCTCCCCGATCGCACGCTCACGGTCGATGACCCCGGCCGCGGCAGCGTGCTCGATCATCGCGTACTCGCCGGACACCTGGTAGGCCCAGACCGGGACGGACGACACCGCCGCGACCTCGGCGAGCACGTCGAGGTACGGACCGGCGGGTTTGACCATGACGATGTCGGCGCCCTCGTCGATGTCGGCGAGAGCCTCCTGCACCCCTTCGCGACCGTTGGCGGCATCGAGCTGGTAGGTGCGACGGTCGCCGGTGAGGGTCGACTCGACGGCGTCGCGGAACGGACCGTAGAACGCGGAGGCGTACTTGGCGGAGTACGCGAGGATCACGACGTCGCTGCGGCCCGCGGCATCCAGAGCCGCACGGCAGGCGGCGACCTGGCCGTCCATCATGCCCGACAGTCCGAGGACGTCGGCGCCGGCTTCCGCCTGGGCGAGCGCCATCCGCGCGTACACCTCGAGAGTCGCGTCGTTGTCGACCGATCCGTCGGCGGCCAGCACACCGCAGTGGCCGTGGTCGGTGAACTCGTCGAGGCAGAGGTCGGCCTGCACCGTCAGACGCCCCTTCGCCGCCGCGGCGGCCACGGCGATCGCACGGTTGAGGATGCCGTCGGGATCGGTCGCGCCGCTGCCGACGGCGTCGCGGACGGCGGGCACACCGAAGAGCATGATGCCGCCGATGCCGGCCTCGGCCGCCTCGTCGACGACGGCCGCGAGCTGCGCGAGCGGGTACTGCTGCACCCCCGGCATGCTCGCAATCGGCTGCGCCTCGGAGATGCCCTCTTTCACGAACACCGGAAGGACGAGCCGGCGCGGACTCAGGTCGGTCTCGGCGACGAGGCGTCGCAGGGCGGCACTGCGGCGCAGACGACGCAGGCGACGGACGGGAAACGCGGTCATCGGATGACCTCCTGGAGTCGGGGAAGGGTGTCGAGCTCGGCGATGAGGGCATCGATGCTCTGTGTGCGGGCGGTGTGGCCGACGACGAAGCCGAGGCGCTCGGCGTCGCGGGTCGTTCCCGGACCGATCGAGGCGACGAGGGTGGATGCCGGCAGCACCCCGACCTGGCGGCGCAGTTCGCGCCCGACGCTCAGTGAGGTCAGCAGCACGACGGCGACGCGTCCGGCAGCGAGATCGGCCGCCACGTCGGGGGCGAGATCGATTCCCACCGTGCGGTAGCCGATGCAGACGTCGACGGCGAAGCCGCGCAGCTCCAGCTCGTCGCTGACGACGGCGCCGGCAAGGTCGGAGCGCACCACGAGGCAGCGCCCGGTCGAGCTCGCGCTGTGCGCTGCGCACCACTGCGCGATCATGGTCTGCGCCGATGAGCGGCCCAGCGGCACGAAGTCGACGTTCGCGCCCAGATCGGCGACGGCGCGCGCGGTGGCCTGGCCGACCGCCGCGATTCGCAGCGACGTCGGCAACGTGCGTTCGCTCGCCGACAGGAAGACGGCGATCTGCTCGACGCTGGCGGCGCTCGTGACGAAGACTCTAGAGGATCCCCGGGACCGAGCTCGAAT
>NZ_BADB01000346.1:0-2683 GCF_000333415.1 Microbacterium sp. B24
TTTTTGTTGGACCGGTTTTTGCGTATTTCATCACGAAGCGTTTGTGCATCGCGCTCCAGAAGAAGGACCGCGAGATCGCCCTGCACGGCTACGAGTCCGGCCGCATCGTCCGTCTTCCGGGCGGCGAGTACATCGAGGTCCATCAGCCGGTCGACCAGTATGAGATCGTCAAGCTCGTCGACTTCGAGACCAACCAGCCGCTCGTGGTGCGTCCGAACGATCAGGGTCGCATCCCCTGGCACGAGAACTTCCGCGCCTCGCTGTCGCGCTGGTTCTTCGAGGACCGCCTCGCTCCGGTCACTCAGGCGGAGCTGGAGGAAGCGCGTGCCCACCAGCATCACACGCTGGATCACATCGCCGCTGAGGAAGATGCCGAGATCCAGGGCATGCACGAGCGGGCGGGAGTCGGCGACGCGCCGCACCACCCGATCGACGATGGTCGCCAGAGCGAGACCGCCGTCCGCCCGTCGAATGTGATCGTCCCGGATGGCGACACGAAGGACGCGAAAGACAAGGACTGACAACCCGCTCAGGCTGGCAGTCAAGCGGCGAGGAGTGACCGTCCCGGTCCTCCTCGCCGCTTCGTCGTTCGCGTAGCGTCGAGCCATGACTGACGCCCTCTCCTACTTCACCGGCAAACTCGCACACGAGACCGACGCCTCGGACGTCTACGCGGCTCAGCGCGACGGACGAACCTTCGTACTCGTCGACGTGCGCGGCGCCGACGCCTGGGCCCAGGGCCACCCGGTGGGCGCCGTCCACATTCCCTACCGCGAGATCGCTGAGCGGGCTCCGACGGAGATCCCCCTGAGGACGCCGGTGGTCGTGTACTGCTGGAGCCCCGGCTGCAATGCCGGCGCGAAGGGCGCCGTCGAGTTCGCTCGCCTGGGCTACTCCGTGAAGGAGATGATCGGAGGATACGAGTACTGGGTGCGCGAAGGGCTGCCCACCGAGAACGCTCAGGGTGCGCTCCCCCGCGTGTTCGACCCTCAGGTCATGTATGTGCGCCCGTGATCACTCCGCCTGCGCGGCAGCGTGACACCGGGGCTTCAGCCGGCGATCGGGTGCGCGTCTTCGCTGAAGCGCTCGGTGGCCGCTCCCGCGAAGACAACCCCACCGGCCGACGGAACCCCCGCGGCGACGTCTGCGACGACGGCGGTCACATTGTCGCGTGAGCCGGCCTGCAGGGCCGCCGCGACGATGATCTCCGCGGCATCCTGTTGCCCGTCGACGCCTCGCAGGATCTCACCGATCGCGTCGTCCGGCAGGTAGTCGCTGACACCGTCGCTGCACAGCAGCCAGCGATCCCCGGCCACCGGCGTGTGCGCGGTCACGCTGACCGTATCGGACGGCTCGCCGCGAAGCGAGGCGGTGATGATGTTGCGGCGCGGATGCGTCATCGCGTCGGATTCCGTCACCAGCCCCTGATCGACGAGCACCTGGACGAACGAGTCGTCACGGGTCTGACGCAGCAGTCGTCCCGAACGAAGAAGATAGCCTCGAGAGTCTCCGGTGTGCGCAAGAAGCACGGTCCCGCCATCACCGAACCAGATCCCCGTGAACGTGGTCGCCATACCCGCCAGCGAGGGATCCCGCCGCACGTGCGCGCCCAGATCCCAGTTGGCCACCCGCAGCCGAGTGGTCAGCTCTGCGGCATCGCCCGCTCGCCAGCCTCCTGCGACCAACCGATGGACGAGAGCCGCCGATGCGAGATCGCCAGCGGGGCCGCCGCCGACACCGTCCGCCACGCCCGCGCCCCACGATGAGATGAACGCCGCATCCTGATTGACATCGCGAAACGGGCCGACGTCGCTGGAGACGCCGGCCCGAATCGAATGAGCCATCACCGCAGAACCGGCACCGCTCAGCGCGCGAAGTACCCGCGGTAGTACTCGAAGACCCACCCGACGATGGCGACGACGAACACGCCGAGGCCGATCGGCAGCAGGAAGGTGCCGACCGCGAGACCCAGGATGCCGAGAGCCGCGGAGAACGCGAGCACCAGCGGCCACCACGACCACGGGCTGAACTCGCCCATCTCGGGATCGCCGTCATCGATGTCGGCCGTCAGGGAGTCCTCCGGTAGCTCGCCGCCCTGGGCGCGGTGCACGCGGTCGACGTAGAAGCCGATCATCGCGGCCATGAACACCGTGAACAGCAGCGCGACGCTGCCGACCCACTCGATCGCGTGGAACCACTGCCGGTCGGAGTGCTCGATGATGTTCCACCCCGTGTACAGGGCGAAGCAGAGGAAGAAGAACCCGGACAGGATCCACCAGAGGTTGACGTTGGTCTTCACTTACTTGACCTTCCCCTCGGCCGTGTCCATGACGGGAGCATCGGGAGCGTCCTTCGCCGGACCGACACCGACCGGGAGCGCTGCTTCGGGGTGGTTGAGGTCGAAGGCAGGGCGCTCACTGCGGATGCGCGGAATTGAGGTGAAGTTGTGACGCGGGGGCGGGCAGCTGGTGGCCCACTCGAGAGATCCGCCGTAGCCCCAGGGGTCGTTGACCGTGACCCGCGGCGCCTTGCGCGAGGTGATCCAGACGTTCAGGAAGAACGGGATCATCGAGGCACCCAGGATCATCGCTCCGATCGTGGACACCTGGTTTTGCCAGGTCCAGCCGTCGGCGGCCGAGTAGTCGGCGTAGCGGCGCACCATGCCGTCGACGCCCAGCCAGTG
>NZ_BADB01000345.1:0-1012 GCF_000333415.1 Microbacterium sp. B24
TCTCGGCATCACCGTGTGGATCACGGCGAAGTCGAACTGATCGGGCACACGTGGACAACGGCACTGACGTAGGGAACGGACGAGACATGGCACACGAGGAAGACGCACTCGAGCACGAGAGGGCTTCATGGAAGCCCTCCCCCGGGCTCGCCGTCGCCGTCCCCGACCCCGTGCAGAACCCGGGCCTCCCGCCCCACCGGGAGCGCATCACCGACAAGGACCCGGCGGCCATGCAGCGCGCCGTTCGCACGGTCTACACGCTGTTCTACCTCTCCCTCGCGGGCAGCATCTGGGCCGTCGCCGCCTACATGCTCTTCCCGATCGAGAGCGGTCAGATCGTCGACATCCGCCACAACAACCTGTTCATCGGGTTGGGCATCGCGCTCGCGCTCCTCGCAATCGGCATCGGTGCGATCCACTGGTCCAAGGCCGTGATGAGCGACAAGGAGCACATCGAGCCGCGTCACGCCACGCGCGGACGCGACGTGACGCGAGAGGGCGCCGTCGCCGTCTTCCGCGAGGCGAACGAGGAGTCCGGGTTCGGACGCCGCACCGCCATCCGCGGATCGCTGATCGCCGCTCTTGTCGCCTCGGTGCTTCCCGGCATCACCCTGTTCCGCGGTCTGGCTCCCGAGTCCAGCCCCGAGAACCCGATCGCCGGCGACCCGGTCGCCCTCCTCAGCCACACGATGTGGAAGAAGGGTGAGCGTCTCGCGCACGACCCCACCGGCGAGCCGATCCGTGCCGCCGACCTCACTCTGGGCTCCGCGGTGCACGTGATCCCCCAGTCTCTCGCCGAGCTCAGCCACAGCGATGGCTACCTCGAGGAGAAGGCGAAGGCGATCGTCCTGCTGATGAGGATGCTGCCCGAGCAGATCGTCGAAGCCGAAGACCGCAAGAGCTGGTCGTACAACGGCATCGTGGCGTACTCGAAGGTCTGCACGCACGTCGGCTGCCCGGTCGCGCTGTACGAGCAGCAAACCCACCACTGCTCTGCCCCTGCACCAGTCGC
>NZ_BADB01000344.1:0-1976 GCF_000333415.1 Microbacterium sp. B24
CGCCGTCAACGCGACGGTCACCCTCACGCACACCGGCACGCGCGACCTGCCGTCGTACCTGCGCCAGGCCGACGTGATCGTCGGCGCCGCGGGTGTCAAGCACCTCGTGCGCCCGGAGGACGTGAAGCCCGGCGCCGCCGTGCTCGACGTCGGCGTGACCCGCGAGAGCGACCCCGAGACCGGCAAGGCGAAGGTCTACGGCGACATCGCGCCGGGCGTGGAGGAGGTCGCCGGGTGGCTGTCGCCGAACCCGGGCGGCGTCGGGCCGATGACCGTCGCCCTGCTCATGACCAACGTCGTCGAGGCGGCCGAGCGCAGCATTCGGGCCTGATCGCCGGCGGCGCGCGGATGCCGCGGCATCCGTCCGCGCGGAGAGGGCGCGTCAGCCGCGCGCGCCGCGCAGGTGCTCCTGGACGAGCGCGTCGTGCTCTTCGTCGGTGAGGGCGTCGTAGCCGGCGGCTTCGACGCGGTCGCGGCGTCCCCACCGCACCAGCAGGATGATCAGGATCGGCACGTCGGCGACCTCGGCGATGAACCAGAGCAGATCGCCGGCGAGGTGCTGATCGTGCAGCGGATTCGGCCACCACGCCGCACCCGCGGCGGCTGCCACGCCGTCGACGACCGTGTCGTTCAGGCGCAGGAGGATGCCGGGGATGGAGTCGATGACGAGTTCCACGAAGGCCAGCAGGAACTCGACCGCGAGGAACGTGCTGGTGTGGATGCCGGTGAGTGCCATCAGGGGCACCACGAGCAGCAGCCCGACCACGAGCGAGACGAGCCCGAGCGCCTCACCGATCACGGGCGAGGTGCGGAGAACTCCCGCGAGCGGCGTGAGGAACACGCAGAAGATCGCCGCGACGAAGATCGTGGCGAACATCGCGTTGCCGAGGACCCGGAACACGCGACCGTCGAGCACGGCGTCCAGGCGCTGGCGACCGGCATCCGACAGGCCCGCGCGCAGCAGATCGAGCGGACGGCCGAGGGAGATGAGACCCGGGACGGCCATGAGCAGCAGCGCGATGCGGGCGACGAACGCCCAGCGGAGCTCGGCCGACCAGGTGCCGAGGAAGCCGAGTTCCACCACGGCGTATGAGCCGAGCCCGAGGGTGAAGAAGAGCACCGTGCGATGGGGCGGCCACGGGGTGCCGCGCTGCCGAGCGCGTCGCACCCCGAGGGCGTAGAGAAGCGCCGCGCCGGCCAGGGCCGCGAGCGTCACGGGGTCGGCGCGCCAGGTCGTCAGCAGAGCATCGATGGGAGGCGTGGCCTCAGCGTACGACCGGCGGCTATGCGTGCGCGGTGAACGCGAGCCAGGGCAACCTGATTGTGTAACAATGTTCCTGTGAGTCGTCCCCTCTCCATCGCCGCCGTCCTCGTTGCGGCACTGTGCTTCGCCACGACGGGCACATCGCGGGCGCTCGCCGACGTGGACGCCGATGCCCTCTCGATCGGCGCGGCGCGCGTGCTCACCGGGGGTGGGCTGCTGGGCGCCATCGCCATCGCCATCGCCCTCGTGGCGCGGTCAGGGCGCACCGCTGCGCCGCACGTGGAGACCGGCCGCGCCCGCCAGACGGTCTCCACGTTCGTCATCGTGCTCGTCGGTGCCGCGGGGGTGCTCGCGTACCAACCGACGTTCTTCTCGGGAACCGGTCTCAACGGTGTCGCCGTCGGCACGGTCGTGGCGCTCGGCTCGGCGCCCATCGTCACCGGCGTTCTCGACAGCGTGCTGCGCCGACGACGGCCGAGCCTGCGGTGGAGCCTGGCGACGACCGTTGCGATCGTCGGTGTCGTGCTGGTGTCGGGCGTGGTCGGCGACGGCGCCGCCGCGCCGGCCAGCGCCCTGGGCGTTGCCGCCTCGGTGGGCGCCGGCGCGTCGTACGCGCTCTACGCGATCGCCAGCAAGATGCTGCTCGACCGCGGGTGGAACGGCCCGGCGGCCATGGGTGCCGTGTCCGGAACCGCCGCGGTGCTGACCCTGC
>NZ_BADB01000343.1:0-1037 GCF_000333415.1 Microbacterium sp. B24
AGCTCGGTCCCGGGGATCCTCTAGAGTCTGCTGGTTACCGCCGGAGAGCGAACCCGCCGCCTGGCCGGGGCCTTGCGTGCGGATGTCGAACTCGGCGATGCGCTCCTTGGCGAAGTCGTCGAGGATGCCGCGCCGAATGGTCCCCCAGCGGGAGAAGCCCGGGTCGTCGGAGCGGTCGAGGATGAGGTTCTCGGCGACCGAGAAGGCTCCGACGAGGCCATCCTCACCGCGGTCCTCGGGCACGAAGCCGACGCCGCTGGCCAGGACCTGGTTGACGCTGCGGCCGAGCAGTTCGGCACCGTCCAGGCGGATCGATCCGGTCGTGTGCGCGCTCAGACCCATGATCGCCTCGGCGAGCTCGGTCTGGCCGTTGCCCTGCACACCGGCGACGGCGAGGACCTCGCCGGGACGGACGTCGAAGCTGATGTCGTCGACGAGGACGACGCCATCGGCGCCGATGACGCGGAGGTCCCTGACCTCGAGGCCGCCCGAGCCGATCTGCGGAGGGTTCTTCTGGACGGTCAGCTCGACCGGTCGACCGACCATCATCGAGGCGAGTTCGGTGTTGGATGCGGTGGGTTCGGCCTCGCCGACCACCTTGCCGAGACGGATGACGGTGATGCGGTCGGCGACGGCGCGCACCTCGCGCAGCTTGTGCGTGATGAACACGATCGCCGTGCCCTCATCCCGCAGCTGCTTCATGATCGACATGAGCTCATCGGTCTCTTGCGGGGTGAGCACGGCGGTGGGCTCGTCGAAGACGAGGACCTTGGCATCGCGCGAGAGCGCCTTGATGATCTCGACGCGCTGCTGCACGCCGACCGGCAGATCACCGACGAGGGCATCGGGATCGACGTCGAACCCGAAACGCGCGGCGACGGCGCGCACGTGCGCCCGCGCGGCGGCGAGGTCGAGGGATCCCATGACGCCGGTCTGCTCATGACCGAGCATGACGTTCTCGGCGACCGTGAAGACCGGGATGAGCATGAAGTGCTGGTGCACCATGCCGACTCTAGAGGATCCCCGGGACCGAGCTC